>DATDMO010000389.1:0-26624 GCA_036518755.1 Candidatus Acidiferrales bacterium
GCAGCGTACATGCGGATCGGGATCGAAACGAGGCCGAACGAAATGGTCCCTTTCCATACCGCTGAGGCCATAAGATCCTCCATCCACGAGAATAGCTGCGCGCTGAAACCGTACAATAAAGGAAAGACCCTAGAAGTCAACTATCCGCGAGCCTCGCCCTTCCGACTAATCCACGCTAGAAAAGGGCTTCACAGGGGACTTCTGAGAGCCCCGCCGGGTCTTTTTGCCTTGCTACGCCACAAGCCCAGAAAATAGCGATTATACTGAATTGAAATGTGCGCCCTAGCTGATTACGAGCGGAAACGGAACTTTGCGGCGACTCCCGAACCGAAAGGCCGCCCGAAGAAGTCGGCGATGCCGATTTTTGTGGTGCAGCGGCACGCCGCTCGTCGCTTGCACTATGATTTCCGGCTCGAAGTGAATGGCGCGCTGGCATCGTGGGCTGTCCCCAAAGGCCCGCCGGAGGAGCGCGGCGAAAAACGGCTGGCAGTTCACGTGGAGGACCACCCTATCGACTACGCGAAGTTCGAGGGAGAAATTCCGAAAGGCAATTACGGCGCCGGGCAGGTTCAGATTTGGGATAAGGGGACGTATGAGGTGGAGGGACCCGAATCTGCCGCCGCTCAAATCGAACGAGGTGATTTCAAATTTCGGCTTCATGGCGAAAGGCTCAACGGAAGATTTGTGCTGGTAAAGATGCGGCGCTCGGAACGGGGAAATGAATGGCTCTTGATTCGCAAGGAGTCGGATGCAGCACCTTTGACAGCGCCGCATTCGGGGAAGTCCCCTACGACTTCGGGCAAACCGGCCGAGGTTACGCGGAAAGCGATTCTGAATCCCGAAGAGTTGCCCGGCGCGAAAAAAGCTGCAATGCCGGATCATCTCCCCGTGGCGCTCGCCACGCTTGCGGACAAGCCTTTTTCGAACTCCGATTGGCTTTTTGAAATAAAGTGGGACGGCGAACGGGCCGTGTCCTTCGTGCGCGACGGTGAAGTGGAACTTCGCTCCCGATCCGGCCGAGAGATCACGCAGGAATATCCGGAGCTAAAGGGCCTACCCAAAACGCTGAATGCGCGCAAGGCAATAGTCGATGGTGAAGTCGTGGTTTTGGATGAGGCTGGGCGCTCGAATTTCATGCGCATTCAGCAGCGATTCGGAGTGTTGAACCCTTCCGCGCGGCTCCAGCAAACCGTTCCGGTCACCTATTATCTTTTCGATCTTTTGTACTACGACGGATACGATCTGCGAAATGTAGCGCTCGAAACGCGCAAAGAATTGTTAAGGAGCTTGCTCACACCATCGGACCGCGTGCGTTTTTCCGACCATCAGATCGAAAAGGGAATCGAGCTGTACGAAGTGGCCAAGCAGCAAGGTCTCGAAGGGATCATCGCCAAGCGCCGCGATAGTATTTATCCGGGGAAGCGTTCTTCCCTCTGGCTGAAGTTCAAAATTGTGCAGGATATCGATGCGGTGATCGGGGGCTGGACCGCGCCGCGAAAGTCGCGCGAACATTTCGGCGCGCTGCTCATGGGTTTGTATGACGCCGAAGGAAATCTTGAATATATCGGAAGCGTTGGCACCGGTTTCACCCAAGACCTGCTCACTAGCATTTACAAGACGCTCCAGGACCTTCAGACGCGCGATAGCCCGTTCCGCACGGCGCCGAAGTTGAAGGAAGCTGTGCACTGGGTGAAGCCTGAGTTAGTGGCGCGCGTGAAATTCGGACAATGGACAAACGACAAGAAGCTGCGAGCGCCGGTGTTTTTAGGCTTCCAGGAAGATCGCGCGGCGCGCGATTGCGGGTTTGAGAATCAGGCGACTGCCTCAGTTGCTGCACCGAGCAACGCGTCGCCTCCTGCAACAGCGAAGAGAGATTCTTCGACTGAGCGTCCCGACGCGGAGATCAGAAAGCACGAGCCCCTCGAAAAGAAAAGCCTTCGGGACGCTTCGCTCGGAATGACGGCTCACGGGGACGGGCGCGGCGGGAGCGGGAAAGCCGATGCGCGGGCTGCCAAAATGCGGTCAAAAGCGAGTTCGACCGAGGAAGTGGCTGGGCGCGACCTCGAAAGGGAACTGGTGAGCGGGCGCGGCGAATCGCTGGCGGTTGATCTACATGGTAAGCGCGTCAATCTGACGCATCTGAACAAGATTTACTTTCCCGAGGATGGCCTCCGTAAGCGCGATGTTTTGCTGCACTATCTGCGCGTGGCGCCGCACATTCTGCCGTTTTTGAAAGATCGTCCGCTAGTTCTGAAGAGATATCCAAATGGAATCCACGAGCAGTTTTTCTTTCAAAAGGAGGCGACGTCGGCGCCGGATTGGATCCGAACGGTCGAGATCGATTCCAAGGAGCGCGGCGGGACAATGCCTTACTTCCTGGCGGACGATCGCGCGGATTTGCTTTATCTGACGAATCTGGGATGCATCGATCACAATCCGTGGTCCAGCCGTTTCGATAGCCAGGATCATCCCGACTATATTTTCTTTGACCTCGATCCCACGGACGGCACCACGTTCGATGTGGTTCTCAAAGTTGCGCGCGCCATTTACAAGCAATTGGAATCGCTCAAAGTTCGCGTGTACATGAAAACTTCCGGGGCGTCCGGGTTTCATATGTACATTCCTCTAGAGCCCGAGTACACCTACGAGGAGGTGCGTCTTTTCGCGGGCGCCATCGGCCAACGCGTGCAGGCGGAGCTGCCGTCTCTGGTAACGTCTGAACGCACGGTGAGCAAACGCCGCAAAGGGACAGTTCTGATCGACGCGCTGCAAAATGCCAAAGGGAAGCCTTTGGCGTCCGTTTATTCAGTGCGTCCTTTTCGCGGAGCGCCGGTTTCCGCGCCGGTGTCACCACGCGAGCTCGGCAAGGGAGTCGAGCCTGCGGAGTTCAATATCGAAACAATATTGAAACGCCTAAAGCATCCAGGAGACCTGTGGGAGGACTTCTGGAAGAATCGTCAGCGGCTCCAAGACGTAGTGAAACGGGCCATTTAGCGCGACCAGCGGGTATCTTTGTAGCTTTGGCGACCCAAAGGCCGGTTTGGCGATTCGGAACGGTGTTGCCAAGAATGTGCACGGCTCAACCATCCACGCTATAATTAGTTGTCTTGCTCTCGCTTAACAACATCACGATGCGCTTCGGCGCCAGAATTTTGTTCGAAGACGTCAGCTGCACGTTTTTCGGCGGGCGCCGCTACGCCATTACCGGCCCGAATGGCGCGGGCAAATCCACTTTAATGAAAATTCTCACCGGGGATTTGGAGCCCACGCATGGCGAGGTCGGGCGGCCGAAAAAACTTGGAATTTTGAGCCAGGATCAGTTTGCCTTCGATGAGTGCCGCGTGATGGACACGGTGATCATGGGCAACCGGCCGCTCTGGAAGGCTCTCGAAGAGCGCGATGCGCTGTATGCCAAGCCGCACGAATCGTTGACTGACCATGACGGGATGCGGCTGGCCGAGCTCGAAGGCATCGTCGGCGAGGAAGGCGGCTACACTGCGGAGGCCGACGCGGCCGTGCTGCTCGATGGACTCGGCCTGGAAGAGCCGCTGCACGAGCGCAAGATGAGCGAATTGCAAGGCGGGCAAAAAGTTCGCGTGCTGCTGGCGCAAGCTTTGTTCGGGAATCCCCCCGCATTGTTGCTGGATGAGCCGACCAACCATTTGGATTTGGATTCCGTTCACTGGCTGCAGGATTATTTATGCGAATACGAAGGTGTGCTGATCGTAATTTCGCACGACCGGCATTTCTTGAATAGCGTGTGCACGCATACCGCCGACATCGACTACCAAACCGTGATCATGTACAACGGCGGGTACGACGATATGGTAGTCGCCAAGACGTCGATCCGCTCGCGCGTCGAAGCGGAAAACGCCCAGCGCGAACGCAAGATCGCGCAGTTGAACGAATTCATCGCGCGTTTTTCGGCGGGTACGCGCTCGGCGCAGGCTACTTCGCGGAAAAAAGAAGTGGAGCGGCTGCAAACCGCGGAGCTTGCGCGGTCCAATATCGCGCGGCCTTTCATTCGATTTCAGTTGGACCAGCATTCCGGGAGGCATCCGCTGGAAATTAAGAGCATCGTGAAGTCGTACGACGGCACTCGGGTATTTCACCCATTTAGCGCCAGCGTCGAGCGCGGCGAAAAAATTGCGCTGATGGGACGCAATGGGACAGGCAAAACCACGCTGCTGAAGTCGCTGATTCGCAACGCCACCGGATTCATCGAGGATGTGGACAAAGAATTTCCCGTCGATGGCGGCGCGGTGATTTGGGGACACAACGCGGCGGCGGGGTATTTTGCGCAAGATCATTCCGAATCCATCGTGAAGGGCACTACGGTGATCGAATGGCTGCATCAGTTCAAACCCAGCGCGTCGCAAGAGGAATTGCGGGGACTGCTGGGCCAGATGCTCTTCAGCGGTGACGACGCGTTGAAACACACGCAGGCGCTTTCGGGCGGTGAATCAGCGCGGCTGATTTTCTGCCGGCTGATGCTGCAGAAGCCGAATATTTTGGTGCTGGATGAGCCGACCAACCATCTGGATCTCGAATCGATCAACGCGCTGAATATTTCTCTGCAGAAATATCTTGGGACGGTTCTGCTGGTGACGCACGACCACGATGTGATTGACGAGGTTGCGACGCGGATATGGCACTTTGAAGGCGGCCGAATCGAAGATTTCAAGGGGCCGTACTCCGAGTATCAGGCGTACGCGGAAGAGAAAGCATCCTAGAATTACTCGCATGGCGTAATCGCGCTGCTCGTCCGCGAATCTAAGATTGACCGACCAAAATCACGCCAAGCCTGTTTGCCAGGCATCCGCCGCGGCGGACTGTGCCCCTACGGGAGGCGAGCGCATCTCAGCGACGCGCATGCTGAACTTCGTGACCCAGTCAAAAGCGTGCGGAGCCTTCCATGCCGGCCAGCCTGCGCGGGTCATTTCCGGGAATAGTCATTGCGAAGATAGACTCGATGCTCGTGTAGTCGTGGTATCCCAGACGGGCGATAGGGCGAATCTTGAGCACGTCGAGCTTTCCATCGGCACGAATCACCGTATCTTTGATGTGAATTCCCAGCACACGCCCAATTACGATATCGACCGTGCCCATCGTGCCGTTGCCGGGCAGACGGATTGTCTGGTGATAGGCGCACTCGAAATGAACTGGAGATTCAGCGACGCGAAAAGGTTTTACCGCGTGTGAGGGCATTTTCGTGACGCCAGCCAGATCGAATTCGTCCACTTCCGGTGGAACTTCCTGGGCGGACTTGTTCACTGCTTCGCGCAATTCGTAGCTGGCCATGTTCCATACGAATTCTTTGGTTTCCTCGGTGTTCACAACGGTGTCTTTTCGCCGGCCTTTGGTCGTTTGATTTGCGGCGAACATTACGTATGGGGGATCGAAAGTCAGATTCTGGAACTGGCTGAAGGGCGCCAGGTTGTGGAGGCCACCGTGGCTGATGGTTGAGATCCATCCGATCGGGCGGGGAATCACGCAAGATTTGAAGGGATCGTACGGCAGACCGTGTTGGGTCTTGCCCGGCTCATAGTACATGCGAAATTTTCTCCTAGGAATGTGCGCACTATTATAACTGCGTGGGGAATTGCGATGCTCTTTTTGGTGCGGCTAAGGTTTGGTGCAACGCGCCGATTTAACAATAGAAATCATGGATAGCTTGCATCAGGATTATCTTGGTTGACCAAAGGCGGCCGGGCGGACAAAATAACAGCGTGAGTGCCACTTGCAGGCCCGGTTACAAAGGCCGCGAGCAGCGGAGGCAGAATTACTAAGTCACTCTGTTTCAGTGGCTTATAAGCAAGTCCACGCTGAAGTGGCAGGAATGAAAAGTATAAAGATGGAAGTATTTCCTACTCTTCGAATCGAGCGCGAGCTATATGCAGCCCGCACCTCGCCGCACGTTTTTCTCCAGGAGCTGAGCCCGAAAGGCCTTACGGGCGCCTGATTCTTTCGCTGGCCGAGCCAGCGACTTTCAGCAGTTCAATTGCTATTTCGAAGCTTGCCCATAACCTCCCAACAGCCGAGCGCGATTGCGCGGGCGCAGAACTGCAAATCTGACTGACGAGGAGCGGAGAGAAATGCAAAACGGAAAGCCGCAAAATTTGGAAACGGATTGGAAGACGAATCCGCGATGGGCGGGAATCATGCGTCCCTACAGCGAGAAGGATGTGCTGCGACTGCGCGGCTCCATTCACATCGAGCACACGCTCGCGCGGCTTGGCGCAGAGCGGCTTTGGAATCTGCTGCACTCGCGCTCTTTTGTCGCGGCGCTAGGCGCCATGACGGGGAATCAAGCCGTACAGCAGGTTTCCGCCGGGCTCGATGCGATTTACGTGAGTGGATGGCAGGTGGCCGCCGATGCTAACGATGCCGCGCAAACTTATCCCGATCAAAGTTTGTATCCGGCGGATAGTGTGCCGAATCTCGTTCGGCGCCTGAACCAGTCACTCGTGCGCGCGGATCAGATTCATCACGCCGAAGGACGCAACGAAACCTATTGGCTAGCTCCGTTGGTGGCCGACGCCGAAGCCGGATTTGGCGGAAATCTGAATGCCTTCGAGTTGATGAAGGCGATGATCGAGGCTGGGGCCGCCGCCGTCCATTTCGAGGACCAGTTGTCTTCAGCGAAAAAGTGCGGGCATCTAGGCGGAAAGGTGCTGGTTCCAACAGCGGCGGCCATTCAAAAATTGGTTGCCGCGCGTCTTGCAGCGGATGTGCTCGGTGTGCCGACGCTTATCATCGCGCGCACCGACGCGGAGAGCGCCATGATGGTGACCAACGACGCCGATCCGCGCGATCGAGCTTTTGTGACGGGCGAGCGGACCTCGGAAGGTTTCTACCGTCTCCGCAGCGGAACCGGGGCGGCCATTGCGCGCGCCATCTCCTACGCTCCGTATGCTGACTTAATTTGGTGCGAAACATCGAGACCGAATATCAACGAAGCGCGCGAGTTCGCGGATG
This sequence comes from Candidatus Acidiferrales bacterium, assembly GCA_036518755.1. GTDB lineage: Bacteria > Acidobacteriota > Terriglobia > Acidiferrales > UBA7541 > Palsa-295. The sequence goes on from DATDMO010000389.1 coordinate 6,979, forward strand.
GGGTGCACGCCAAATTTCCCGGCAAGATGCTCGCATACAATTGCTCGCCATCATTCAACTGGCGCAAAAACCTGGACGACACCACGATTGCGAGCTTTCAGCGAGACCTGGCCGCCTTGGGTTACAAGTTTCAGTTCATTACTCTGGCGGGTTTCCACGCGCTCAACCACTCCATGTTCGAGCTGGCGAGGGGATTCAAGCAGCACGGCATGACGGCCTATTCGGACTTGCAAGACCGAGAGTTTGAAAGCGAGCACGATCACGGATACGAAGCCGTGAAGCACCAACGGTTCGTCGGCACGGGCTACTTCGACGCAGTTCAAAATGCGATTACCAGCGGAACCGCGTCTACGATTGCGCTGGAAGGTTCGACGGAAGCCGCCCAGTTCGCGCCGCGCAAAAAGGGGGACGCGGAAGCCGTCAAAGCCGACTGAGCAGGGCGAACATGCCGGGCTCCGCCGAGTTTGCTGTGTGTCCACGTTGACTGTGCTTCACTCACGTGCTACGTTCCGCGCCGATGGTGACAAAAACTTCCGGGGCAGGGTCCAGCGCGTCACGCAAACGGATCGCCGTCATTCCCGGCGATGGCGTGGGCAAAGAGGTGATTCCGGAAGCAGTGAAAGTGCTGAAGGTCGCCGCAGCGGCATGCGGGCGGGAAATCTCCCTCACCGAATTCGATTGGGGCGCGGACCGGTTCCTGCGCGACGGGACGACACTTCCTTCCGATGCACCCGAGATGTTCCGGCGCGAGTACGACGCGATTTTGCTCGGTGCGCTGGGCGATCCGCGTGTACCCTCCAACCAGCACGGAGCGGATATCCTGCTCGGCCTGCGATTCAAGCTTGACCTCTACGTCAATTTGCGACCGTGCGTTCTTTTCGACCAGCGCCTGACGCCACTGAAAAATCGCTCAGAAAAGGACGTGCGCATCTGCGTGATTCGCGAAAATACGGAGGGACTCTACTCGGGCATAGGCGGCTTCTTCAAAAAGGGAACCGGTGAAGAAATCGCCACTCAAGAGGATATTAACACGCGCAAAGGGGTCGAGCGGATTATCCGCTATGCATTCGAATTTGCAGCGCGGCAGGGTTACAAGCGCGTTTGCATGAGCGACAAATCCAACGCGCTCACCTTCGGCCACGACTTATGGCAGCGCGTTTTCAAGGAAGTGCGCAGCGAGTATCCGGGAATCGAATCGAGACACATGTATATAGACAACTTGTTGATGCAAATGGTTCGCGACCCTGCCCAGTTTCAGGTGATCGTTACGTGCAATCTCTTTGGAGATATCGCGAGCGACGTCGGCGCAGCGCTGGTCGGCGGCCTTGGCGTCACTCCCTCGGGGAATATTCATCCCGGACAAGTTTCGCTCTTCGAGCCGGTGCATGGTTCGGCACCAGACATCGCGGGCAAGAAAATCGCAAACCCCATAGGCGCAGTCCTCGCCGCCGCCATGATGTGTGAATACTTCGGCTGGGATGATGTCGCGCATGCCATCGAAGATGCGGTGCGCGGGGCGGTCCGCGAAAGCGCCACGACAGCGGATCTGGGAGGGTCGCTCAGCACGCAAGCCGCGGGCGACTGGCTAGCGAACAAGGTCGCCTCCTCTTGAGGAGGCTTCAGTTCGCGGATATTTCTCGGCGCCACTCCAACTTACCGCTATAAGCATGACGCGTCACTCTCCTTGACACCGCTGAAACCTTGCTGCTACGGTTCAAACGGATGCTGCGCAAATCGCGCTACCTAATCTTTCTTCTCGGGCTCCTGGTCGTTGGCTTTTTCCTTTATAAGTTTCGCAATTCAATTGCGCTGGCCGGATTTCACTGGAGCATGGTTGGGGAATCGCTGCGCCAGGCGCGCCTTCGGCTGCTATTTCTCTCCCTCCTGACGATTTATGGTTGTTACGCACTGCGAGCAGTGCGCTGGGTCCGGTTTTGCCGATGGGTCGGCCACGCACATTTCTGGAACGTCTATAGCGCCACGCTGGAGGGATTCGCGTGCATTTTTCTTTTGGGCCGGGCGGGTGAGCCCATTCGTCCCATCTTGATAGCGAGAAAGGAGGCGCTTTCAATTGCGGGTATGTTCGGCGTCTATGTCCTGGAGCGAGTTTTTGATATGGCGGCCGCCGTCCTACTCCTCGCCTTTGCTCTTCTGTGGTTCGAGCGGACCGGTTTCGCGAGTTCCACAGAGGCTGGATTGATGCGGGTGGCCCGTTCCGCCGGAGTAGTGTTGCTAATGGCCCTCCTGGCGATGGTGGCCTTCTTGGTTTACTTTCGCTATCACGGCGGCGGGTGGCTCGCAAACAAGTTGCAGCACTCGAAGTGGCACAGCGGGTGGCGCGAGAAGCTGGCGGCGCTCCTCGAAGGCTTTAGCGAAGGCTTGCAGGGCATTCGCTCGTGGAACGACATGGCCGCCGTGACCGGCTACACGATTATTCACTGGGTTTTGGCTGTTTTCGTATACCTGTGGGTTGCGCACGCCTTTGGCGGGAGTCTCGCGTCCCTGAATTTCGTAGGCGCAATACTGGTTACTGCCTTCACGCTCGTTGGTTCGGCGGCCCAGCTTCCCGGAGTAGGAGGGGGGGCGCAGCTCGCTACTTTCCTTGTCCTTACTCTGGTGTTTGGAGTAGAAAGAGAGCCAGCCGCGGTAGCATCAATTGTGATTTGGCTGATCACATTTGCGGGTTGCTGCTTGGTGGGATTGCCGTTGCTGTTCCGGGAAGGCTGGTCCATAGGCGAGCTGAGGAAAATGGCACGCGAAGAAGAACGGGCGGGCGAAGCTCAACTGCTGGCCGACGCGGAGCGCGCCGTGGGTTCAAGCGAGAATCAGCAGTGAAGTGCCCCTTTTGTTCCCATTTGGATGACAAGGTAATTGATTCGAGAGAGGCGCGGACCGGCGATTTGATTCGGCGGCGCCGCGAGTGCCTGAAGTGCGGCCGGCGGTTCACTACGTATGAGCGGATCGACGAAATTCCGTACATGGTCATCAAGAAAGACGGCCGGCGCGAAAAGTTCGAGCGCCAGAAAATTTTGCAAGGGTTGCTGAAGGCATGCGAAAAGCGGCCCGTTCCCGTGGGCAAACTTGAAACGATTGTCGATCAGGCAGAGGCATTCGTCAGCGAATCGTCGGACCGCGAGCGCACCACGACCGAAATCGGCGAGCTATTAATGGCGCAGTTGAAGAAGCTGGACAAAGTCGCCTACGTCCGCTTCGCTTCCGTATATTCGGACTTCAAGGACGTGAAAGAATTCATGGACGAGCTAAAAGGTCTGCTGAAAGACCGGGCGAAGAGATAGCGTCGTGCTTACCGCCTACGCCTGCCAGACGCCTGCGGCGAACGTTTTCACGGTGCGGAAGCCGAGGTGCCGGTACAGCTCGACAGCGTGCGTATTTACGGAGGTAACCGTCAGCGAGAGTGATTCGTAGTGCCGCCGCCGGAGCGCCTGAATCGAATGCTCCATCAACTGCCGGCCGATTCCGTTGCCGTGGTAACCGGGTCTCACGCAAACCTGGGTTGTGTGGCCGACCTTGTCGGCGACTGTGGAGGTAAGAATCATCCCAGCCAGCGCGGTTTCCGTCACGGGCCGGATGACAAATGAGGCCTCCGGAAGAAAAATCCCGCAGCCGGGGAGCAGCACGATGTTGCGCAGAAACCTCAAACTGCCCGCCTCGCTGCAATACTGGTCGTTGATTTGGCCGTCCACATGGTCGGCGTACGCGAGTTGAATGAGCCGCGCGGCGGCATCGAAGTCCCGATCGCTCCAAGGATCAATCCGCAGCCCAGCCGAAAGTGGTCTGTCTAGAAGATTCGCCTCGGCAAGCTGCAGAAGCATAAATTGACGTGTATGTAAATGGAAGTGCTGCGAAAGGAATGCGGGGTCGAGTTCGGCCCCAAAGGGCATCAGTTGGGCTTCGATACGCTGGAGGCGCGGCGTGGCCCTTAGCGTACCCACGAGTTCGCTCAGAAGGCGCTCGGTGGCGCCAGCCCCGGAGTTTTCCGATGTTACGAAAAGACCGCCGATCAGACCTTTGTGATCCTCCAAGATGTAAAAGCCGTATCCGATAGGATTTCCGCCTTCGATCGCGGCATAGCCGCCAAGAGAATGTGAGTCGACGAATTTTCTGACCAGGTCAATAGACGGCCGATAGTCCCAAAAAAGTTCTTCGCGCCAACGCTGGGCTTCTTCCTGGAAGAGTCCTTCGAGCGAGCGGGAATGCAACTGCCGGAGGTCAACAATCTGCATCGAAGAGTTCCGCCTCTTGCCATTATAAATCGACCCGGCGCACCAACTCACCCTGGTTTTTGGAACATCCGCGCCCGCCAGGAATTGCCGCTCGGCGGAATTATGCTAACATTCGGCGGGTCGAGGCGCGAAGGCCGAGCGCCCACGCCCAAGGGATGCCCGTACTCTCCGAGCTACGCTATTTTTTCACGCGCTTCGGCAAGATTTTCTCCGTGCTTTTGGCGCTGGTGTTGTTCGTATTCGTCTCGTCGGCATCGGTGTCGGGGTTTCTCCTCTATCAGGTCTTGCACCCTCCCCGCAGTGCCGCCCCCTTTGACCTGAGCGTAATGATGGGCCGTCCGACAACGTTTTCGTTTCAGGTCGCCGGTGGTGGTTCCCGCGAGGGATGGTTTTTTCCAGGATTGCGTGGCGGCCCCGCGATTGTTGTCTGCCATGGATATCTCTCGCAGCGGGCGGATGTGCTGACTCTGGTTACTGCGCTTCAGGATCACGAATTCAATGTTTTCTTATTCGATTTTATCGGTCATGGCACAAGCGCGGGAATGCCGACGCTCGGATATCGCGAGACGGGCGAGTTGCATTCGGCGGTCGGGGCGCTAGCCACACGGGATGATATCGACAAACAGCGGTTCGGGATTTGGGGTGTGGACATGGGCGGGTACGCCGCGCTCGAAGTAGCGGCTTCGGAGCCGCGAATTGGGGCGGTCGCCGTGGACGATGCGTATGACGATCCTCGCGACATGCTTCAGATCGAGATTGCAAAATCCGGCCTCACCGCGCTGCCGGGGGTACGGGCGCTCGCGGATTTCGGTTTTCGGATGATCGAGTATCGTTTTCGGCACGAACCTCCCCTCTCCAGCCGCCTGAACCGAACTGCGGGCATTCCCAAGCTCTTTGTCGAGTCGGACGATCGCCCGGCACTTGCGGATGAGACCGTGAGTCTCTTTACGAAGGCTCCGGGTCCGAAGATGTCGCTGCGAGAGCGCCTTAGCTACCGCGACATGTCCGACGAGGACCGGAAGAGTTACGAAAGCCAAATCGTTAATTTCTTCCTGCAGAATATGTCGCCGCATTAACGAACCGCGGGGACTCGCATCACGGGCACGTACAGAATTCCTTCGTTGTCGTTCAGCACACCGCGGAATCTATCCAGCTTCGTGATTTCACGCAGCCCGGCCGGAGTAGTGAGGACCAAGGCGGCATCCGGGTCCTCGGGCGACCATTCCGGGAGCTGACGGCGGAAATAGAACGCAAGGCCATAATCCCAGGACCGCGAGAGTTGGTAGGTGAAAATTCGATCGGGCCGCAGGTCGTTGCGCATAAACTCCGCATGTGGCCGCGCTGAATAGAAACGATCCAGCCCCGGGAGCAACCGCACGTTCACCGTCTCAAGGCTGGCGGCCACAAAGAGGATGCACAGGGGAATCACCCATTGGCCCGTGCGGTAGAAGCTCGCTGCGATCAACAACAATCCAATCGCCACCGCCGCGCCCCCAAAAAAGTGCGAGAGTCCAACAAGCCCTGGATTGATCTTGGCAATCGAATGTGCTGCGGCAATCCCGATCAGCAGCCATGAAATCCCGATGCCCATCAAGGGAGCTCGCCGCATAACGGGGCCGTGTCGCAAGGCGCGAAGCGCTGAAATCGAGCACAGTAGGGCGAGCGGTGGGATGGCAGGCAAAATGTAACCCGGCAATTTGGACTGCGAAAAGCTGAAAAAAACTACCGGAAATACAGCCCAGCAACCGAAATAGAATCCGGGCGAGCGTACCCACGACTTTTCCCTCCATACTCGCAGGGCTTCTTGAAAGGCCGGCCATAGAAAAACCGTCCACGGAAGCATCGCCAGAAGGGCGATCGGAATGAAAAACCAGAGCGGCTGTCGGTGTTGAAACACGGGAGTGAGGTACCGCTGAAAATTATGCCGAAAGACGAAGATGCGGAGAAAATCGGGATTGCGAATCGCGCACAGTACGTACCAAGGCAACGCCACCACACAGAACGCTGCAATAGCGACTGGGTGCGCCGCTCGAAAAGCTACCCGCCAGTGTTTTGTCGCTAACGCCCAGAGGCCGATGGATCCCCCCGCGAGAATGACTGCCGCTGGGCCCTTCGCAAGCATGGCGAATCCCAAAAAAGCGCCGAACAAGGCTATGGGCAAAAGATCGGATCTCAGCGCTTGGTTAGGCTTATCATCGGCGCCGCGTAACGCTCCTGCGCACCGAAAAGCGTGTGCGGCGCTCGCCATCGCTAAAGTGATCAACGCGCTGAACAACATGTCCGGAGTGGCCGCGCGGGAAAATCCGATGGCGGCAATGCTCGTGGAAAAGACGAGCGGTGCCAGCAGGACCGGTCTTAAGAGGGAAGCTGTATCCGAGTCGTAGTGCTTCCGCGCCAGCCAGCCGACTGCCAAGGCAGCCGCGAGAGCTGCCAGCGCCGACGACAGCCGAGCCGCCCATTCGGCAGGCAAATGGAGCCGGAAGCCCACGGCGGCAGCCCAGTAGTAAAGAATCGGCTTCTCAAACCATGGCTGCCCGTAAAGGTGCGGCGTCACCCAGTCGCCTGTCTCAGCAATGGCGCGCGCGATCCACGCGTAACGCGGTTCGTCGGGGCCAACCAGGCCCATCGCTCCGAGGTTAGCGAAGAGACAGATGAGCACTACAAGAGCCGCCATCAACCATACAGCAGGATCGCGGCGGTTTTTTGCTTTTTGGATTTCGGCCAAAGCGCTGTTGAGTCTACCATTGGCGAATCGAAATTGAACTTGGGATCCCGCTTAACGACGCGCGCAGTGGCGCAGACTGGTTTCGGAATCGCTACCTTCTCAGACTGGCGCGCGACGAAGGCGTCACGCATAATGCTCGCGATGCGAGAATGGATGGAGTACGCTGCGGCATGGATCGGTTTGAAAACACTGGGGATTCTACCGCGTTCTGCGGCGAGGGCCGTGGGGGCCACTTTTGCTTGCGCCGCCTATGGATTACGGACGCCACTTCGCCGCGCAGCAATGTTCAATCTTCGCCTTGCTTTTCCGGAGTGGGACGACGCCGCTCGCGAGCGCGCGATTCGCGGAATGGTTCGCCAAATCGGCTGGATGGCAGGCGAGTTCTCACAGTTTCCAAAATACACACGCGCGACAATCGAAAGAATCGTAATGGTGGAGGGATTCGAGCATTTCGACTGTGCGCGCCGCCGCGGGAAGGGGGTCCTTTTTTTGACGGGTCACATGAGTGCTTGGGAACTCGCGCCGTTCGCGCACGCGCTTTACGGCTATCCACTACACTTTTTGGTGAGGCCGATCGCGAACGGTCGTGTGGACGCGCTCATAAATTCGTATCGATGCGACTCGGGCAATCAACCGATTGAAAAAAACCGTTCCGCGCGTTCGGTTCTTAGGGTGTTGGCTGACGGGGGCACCGTGGGGGTGCTCGCCGACCACAACACCGCTATTGAGGAAGGTGTGTTCGTGGATTTCTTCGGCGTTCCTGCCTCGACAACTTCAGGTATTGCCCGCCTCGCGCTGCGCACCGGTGCTGCGGTCGTGCCGGGTTTCCTTTCATGGGAGGAGGCACAGAAAAAGTACATTCTTCAGTTTCAGCCGGCGGTGGAGCTTGCCCGTACGGAGAACGAGGAAGCCGATGTCCTCGAGAACACCGCTCGTTTCTCACGCGTCATAGAAACTTATGTCCGTGCACATCCGGATCAATGGCTTTGGATTCACAAGAGGTGGAAGACGCGCCCGCCCGGCGAGAAACCGCTTTATCCGTTTTAGTGCAAACTAGAGAGGTCAAAATGAATTGCACCGCTGGTCAACTTGCAGAGTATCTCGGAGCCAAGCTCGAAGGCGCTGTAGGCACGCTGATTTCCGGTGTCGCCAGTCCCGAACGCGCCGGCGGTACTGACCTGATTTATATAGAGTCGGCTCGCCAGGCCGAACGCGCTGCCGCCTCGGCTTCGCGCTGCGTTATTGCTTCGCCTGGCATGCGTTTTTCGGGCAAGTCGGTTCTCGAGTCGTCCCATCCGAAATTTGCGTTTGCGAAGGCGGCGGCTTGGTTGGCCCAGGCGTCCGCGCCGCAAGCTGGCGTTCATGCCACAGCGGTTGTTGCTACTGCGGCGAAAATTGCAGCGACTGTTTCTATCGGCCCATATGTTGTCGTCGAGCAAGGCGCGGAAATTGGCGCTGGGACGATGATCGAGGCGTTCTGTTTCGTCGGCCGAGACTCCCGAATCGGCGAAAACTGCCGCCTTCATCCGCGCGTAACGCTCTATGCCGGCGCCGAATTGGGCGATCGGGTGGAGGTTCACGCAGGCGCCGTGATCGGTTCGGACGGCTTCGGCTACGTTTTCGGTGAAGGCCACCACGTTAAATTCCCACAAATCGGCGGGGTAAGGATTGCTGACGATGCTGAAATTGGAGCTAATACCACAGTTGATCGCGGTTCATTGGACGACACCTGCATCGGGCGTGATGTCAAAATCGATAACTTGGTGCAGATCGCGCACAATGTCCGGATTGGCGAGCATTCGGTGATCGCCGCTCAAACAGGTATCTCTGGCAGCAGTGCACTGGGTCGAGGAGTGATTGTCGGCGGCCAGGTTGGCATTGCCGATCATTGCGATATTCAGAAAGGTGCAATCCTCGGTGCACAGGCCGGGATTCCTACCGGGAAGACTATTCATGCGGGCCAAACCGTTTGGGGTACCCCCGCGCGTCCCTTGCGAAAATTCAAGGAGCAATATGCCTGGTTCGCCCGGCTCCCTGAACTTGCTGAGCGCGTGCGGCGTCTCGAAAGAGAACAGTAGTCACCAGCGGCCAGGGCGGTTACTCGGCAGGGAACTGAGGGCGAATCACTCAAGCGGCCAAACAGCCAATCCGCGGCACGGTGCATCCTGATAGTGGTCTAAGAGGTGTCTTGGGAGGTGTTTCGAGTTGACGCTAAGCCGCATCGAACAGATACTAATACTGTTATCGCCGAGACTTTTTCATAGTTGCCATCGATGTCTGAGGGATTCATGACGCCTGAGCCACGACTGCGCATCCAGGGGCCCGCTGTGGGCACCTCTCCGGCGCATCTTTCAGATGCTGAATCCCGCATCGAACAGGCGATTCGCCGAAGCGCCAATTGGTTTCTCTCGGCACAGAGCCAAGAGGGCTACTGGTGGGGCGAGCTCGAAGCCGATACGACCCTGGAATCCGATTACATTCTCTATCTCCACATCCTCGGCGAACTGAAGTCATCGAAAACGGAAAAGCTCGCGAAGTATATTCGTGACCGCCAACTGCCCGATGGCGGCTGGAATATCTTTTATGGCGGACCTTCAGAGCTAAACGCTACCGTGAAGGCCTGGGTAGCGTTGCGGCTTGCGGGCGACTCGGCATCTTCCGCGCATCTCGAACGAGCCCGTGGGAGAATCCACGAACTGGGCGGCCTGGAAGCAACAAACTCCTATGTTCGCTTTTATCTCGCGATGGTAGGCGCCATTGATTGGAGCTTCGTTCCCGCGATTCCTCCGGAGCTTATGTTGCTTCCTAGATGGCTTCCGGTCAATTTGTACGAAATGTCGTCGTGGACGCGCGGCATCGTGATTCCGCTGGCCATTGTGTACGCGCACAAGCCGGGGTGGCGTCTTCCGGCTGGTGTAACCGTCGAGGCGCTCTTCCGTAATCCCGGCGGGAAGCCTCCATCGCTCGCGTGGGACAGGCGCGTGATCTCATGGAAGAATGTCTTTTTGGCTCTCGACCGAGGCGTGAAGTGGTACGACGGCGCGCGGTGGAGACCATTCCGCAAAGCGTCGCTCGCGCTCGCGCGCAAGTGGATGCTGGAACGTCTCGAACGCAGTGAAGGCCTGGGCACGATTTATCCGGCGATGATGAATTCCATTTTCGCGCTGCTCGCCGAGGGTGACGGAGATACTAGCGATCCGCTCGTGGCGAGGGAAATCGCCTTCCTGGCACGCTACGAAATTGAAGACAAAGGCACTCTCCGTGTACAGCCCTGCATCTCACCGCTTTGGGACACGGCCATCGCGATGGTTTCCCTTGAGGAAGCCGGGCTCAGCCCGTCGCATCCCGCACTTCGCTCCGCCGCCCGCTGGCTGGTCGATAACCAAATACTCGGCCCTGGCGATTGGCAGGTGAAGAATCGCAAGGCGGAGCCGGGTGGCTGGGCGTTCGAATTTCGCAATGACTTCTACCCCGACGTGGACGACACCGCATTCGTTTTGATGGCGCTGAGCCGAGTTGAGGACACCGAACCCGAACGCCTGCGCGCCGCGATTCGACGCGGACTTGCGTGGCTCGCCAGCATGCAGAATGCCGACGGCGGCTGGGGGGCCTTCGATCACGAGAATAATCTTCAATTTCTCAACAACATTCCCTTTGCGGACCACAATGCCATGCTCGATCCTTCGACCGCCGACGTGACAGCCCGCGCCATGGAGTGTCTCGGCCATATGGGCTGGTCCGCGACGCACCCTGTAATTCAGCGCGCGCTCGCATTTCTGAAAAAGGATCAGGATTCCGACGGCTCCTGGTTCGGTCGCTGGGGTGTGAATTATGTCTATGGCACGAGCGGTGTCCTGCGCGCACTTGAAAGCGTTGGACTCACGTCCCTTCCAGAAACCGATCGCGCTGCGGATTGGCTCCGTTCAGTCCAAAATCCCGACGGGGGCTTCGGCGAATCCGTACTTTCTTACTACGATCCAAGTCTGAAGGCGAAAGGCAAGAGCACTGCTTCGCAAACGGCATGGGGGTTGATCGGATTGCTCGCAGTGGTAGGTCCCGACGATCCCGCCGCCACTCGCGCCGCAGCTTGGCTCATTTCGCGCCAGAACGAAAATGGCACCTGGGACGAGGACGAATTCACTGGGACAGGTTTCCCTCAAGTGTTCTATCTCAAGTATCATCTCTACCGGAATTCGTTCCCGCTGTATGCTCTGGCGCGCTACGATAATCTCAGTAAGGGCCGCACCAGACGGATTGGCACGCAAGTGGCCGCCTCGGAAATCGAGCATCCAAATGGATACTGGGGGTAGTTGATGTATACCTTTTGCGTGGAACGAGCGAGAGAGGCCCCTTTTGAGACTCCGACCCAGCCGCGGCGTGCGAAGGCTCTACACAATTTATGACTACACTCGTCACCGGCGCCACGGGCTTTTTGGGAAGTCACGTGGCTCGCCAACTGGTCGCCGCAGGTCACTCGGTTCGCGTCCTGGTTCAGCGCACCAGTAGTCTTCAGGCGCTCGAGGGAATTGCTGCCGAACGCTTTGAAGGAGACCTGAACGACTCGGCATCGCTCAAGCGCGCAATGGAAGGTGTCCGCCGCGTGTTCCACGTCGCCGCGGATTACAGGCTCTGGACGCGAAATCCGGATCAGATCTATCGGACTAATGTTCAAGGCACGCGCAGCCTCCTGGAAGTCGCGGCGAACGCTGGCGTCGAGCGCTTCGTCTATACCAGCACGGTGGCAACAATCGCCGTGCCGCACTGTGGCCCGAAGCTTCCAAACGAAGAAACGCGCACAACGCTCGACCAAATGATTGGCCACTACAAGCGATCGAAATTCCTCGCAGAACTGGAAGTCACAAAGGCTGCCGAATCTGGCCTTCCGGTGATCATTGTGAACCCCACCGCACCGGTTGGGCCTTCCGACTGGAAGCCGACTCCCACGGGTCGCGTCATCCTGGATTTTCTTAACGGCAAGATGCCTGCTTACGTTGATACCGGACTAAACCTTGTGCCGGTCGAAGATGTAGCCGCCGGTCATTTGCTTGTGTCTGAAAAGGGACGAATTGGGGCGCGCTACATCCTCGGCGCACGCAACATGACGCTCAAGGAGATCCTAGAGACGCTGGCGCCGATTGCCGGGCGTCCGGCGCCTCGCCTGCGTCTACCTCACGCTATCGCTCTTGCGGCAGGCTATGCCGACGAATTTCTCTCGCGCCTCAGCGGTCGTGAGCCTGGCATTCCTGTGGAAGGCGTGAAGATGGCTCGCCATAAAATGTTTGTGCAGAGTGACAAAGCCGAAAGGGAGTTGGGCTACAAGCCCGGTTCCGTGGAAGCGGCCTTGGCCCGGGCGGTCCGTTGGTACACAGACCATGGTTACGTTGTGCGCGGGCCCCGCGTCAAGCCGTTATCTCACGCCCAGGCCGCGTGATATGCCTCTTGGCCTGCGTCGGGCACGCGTTTCGCACATGAAACTGCATCGATGAAAATTCTAGTCACACTTGCTCTCGAAGCCGAATTCGCGCCCTGGCGGACACTGCGCGAATTTCGCGCCGGCAGCTACGGCACCGCCGATGCCCATGTTGCCGATATCAACGGCGCGGAACTCGCCGTCATATTGACCGGTGCCGGCCCCAGGCAAGCCGCAAAGCAAGCATCCAAAGCCATTTGCGCTGAATCTGATTCGCTGAGCACCTGCATCTCGTCGGGATTGGCAGGAGCCCTGCGGCCCGAATACAGCGTCGGCCAGGTGCTGGCCGCGCGCAGTGTGTTTTCGGAGGACCCCCGGGAAGATCAGGGCTTGCAATTGTTACCAGGCAGCGAACCCCTGATTTCATTCGCCGCCGATCAAGGAGCAAGAGTGGTGGAGCGGTTCCACACGGTGGCTCGCGTGGTCGCCAGGGCGGAAGAGAAGCACCAGCTCGGGAGATCGGCCGATGCGGTCGAAATGGAGAGTTTCGAAGTTTTGCGAGTAGCCGCCGCCAACGGGGTTCCGGCAGTCGCCATCCGCGCAATCAGCGACGCCGCCGGTGAAGACCTTCCCCCCGGCATGAACGGCATCTTCACCGATGAAGGGCAAGTCAGCATTTCACGGGTCGTTGGGCAACTGGCCCGTCATCCACAGTCGATCCCCAGCCTGGTCAAGTTCGGGCAACAAAGCAAGCTCGCCGCGGAATCGTTGACGCGATTCCTGGATCGCTATGTGGGGACGCTTGTGAACCGAACGCAGTCTCTCGAATCGAAAGCCACGGTAGGCCGAAGATGACCGACGCAGCTACCGAAACCGCCTCAGCCGAGTCACCAAGAACCCGTAACGGCCAGATGCGTGCCGGGGTTTACCGGGGCCGGGGCCAGGTTGTGGTAGAACGCGTTCCCATTCCCGAAATTCGCGAAGGCGAAGTGCTCTTTCGCGTGGCGTCTTGCGGCATCTGCGGCACAGACATCAAGAAAATTAATCACAATTTCATCACGCCGCCTCAGATTCTCGGGCACGAGTTGGCAGGCACGGTGGTTGAAACCGGACGCGGCGTCAGTAAGTTCAAACGTGGCGATCGCGTGGTCAGCTTTCATCACATTCCCTGCGGCGCGTGCTTCTATTGCAAGAAAAAACTCTTTTCGCAGTGCGCGGGATACAAGAAGGTAGGCCTGACGGCGGGTTTTGACCCAAATGGCGGAGGCTTTGCCGAATATGTCCGCGCCATGCCCTGGATCGTGGAGCGCGGCATGATAGCCCTCCCGCCTGAGGTCACCTTCGAGGAAGCCACATTCGTCGAACCCGTGAATACTTGCCTGAAAGCAATTCGAAAGGCCCGCGTCGCCGCGGGTGAGACAATTTTGGTAATCGGTCAGGGTCCGATCGGAATGCTTCTCGCAATCGTCGCGAAGCATGAGGGCGCCCGGGTCTTTACCAGCGATCCAATGGCGGGGCGCCGCGCCGCAAGCTTGAGATTCGGCGCGGTCGAATCGTTCGATCCAGCCGAGAGCAATCTCCCGGAGGAAATAAAGCGTCGAACCGAAAATCGGGGCGCGGATGCGGTTCTTCTTGCCGCGCCCAGCCCAGAGCTCGTTCCGGAAGGCCTCTCCATCGCGCGCCCCGGCGGACGCGTGCTCCTCTTCGCTCACAACGATCCGGTGCTGCAGCTGAATTTCCCCGCCGCTGCAGTCGGAATTGAGGAAAAGGAAATCCTGGGCAGCTATAGCGCGTCGGTCGACGAGCAGGGGGAATCCGCGGCCTTGGTTTTCAGCGGGAAATTGCCGCTGCGCGACTTAATCTCGCACCGTTTCCCTTTGGAGCGCATTGCGGACGCCCTGGATTTGGCAGCGCATCCAAAACAGGATACTCTTAAGGTGGCGATAACTCACGAATGAGTAAATTCGACCAGAATAGCCACATGACCGCGGCCGTCCTCTACGGGTCGGAGGACGTCAAGATCGAGCGCGTCGATATTCCTCGCTTGCTCGAGGATGAAGTCCTCGTGCGCGTTCAGGTGGCCCTGACGTGTGGCACCGATCTCAAGGTTTGGAAACAAGGCTTCCACGCGCGCATGATCCAACCGCCCGCCCTTTTCGGTCATGAACTAGCAGGCATCATCGAAGAGACGGGAAGCGCCGTCAATGGACGATTCCGCAAAGGCATGCGCGTCGTTCCCGCGAACTCTGCTCCGTGTGGAGAATGTTTCTACTGCCGCAAGGGTCAGCCGAATCTTTGCGAAGACCTTCTGTTCAATAACGGTGCCTACGCCGAATACATTCGCATCCCCGGCCGCATTGTCCGCGAAAATATGATTGAGATTCCCGAGGGTGTGTCGTTCCTGGATGCGGCCATGGCTGAGCCGCTGGCTTGCGTCCTTCGCGGAATTCATGAGACACATGTCCAACCGGGTGACACGGTGGTCGTTATTGGATGCGGGCCGATCGGTCTTGAGTTCATTCGCGTTCTTTCCCGGCGCGACGTGCGGGTGATTGCCGTAGCGCGGCGTGCGGCCCGCAAGCTGGCGGCAGAGCGCATGGGTGCCACTGTCGCATTCGATGTATCCGAAGGCATCGCCGAAGAAGTGGTGGGCCGCGTCAGGGAAGTCACAGAGGGCGGTCGTGGCCCCGATGCTGTGATCGAGGCCGCTGGTCAGCCGCAAACGTGGCAGTGGGCCTTGGAGATGGTTCGTAAGGGCGGAGCCGTGAATCTCTTTGCGGGCTGTGCAAAGGGCACGGAAGTGAAAGTTGATCCTTGGGCGCTGCACTATTCCGAGATCACCGTGAAGTCCACGTTCCATCACACGCCGCGTTTTTTCCGCGAGGCCCTGGATACCATTGCCCGTGGAGAAATTCGTGCCAAGGATTTCATCACCGGCGAGGCGCCCCTCGTGGACCTGCCCAGCGTGTTCCAACACATGAAGAATCGCAACGGCGAATTAAAAACTGCCGTCATTCCCTAATAGCAGATCTTAGCGTTGCGAAAAGAGCGTGCGCTGCGCGTATTCAGGGCCTGCACGCCGCGATTCGCCGCAAAGCGCGACTTTCTAGGTCGTCAGTGCTTCCGATTAGAGGCGCGGTGAAACGATTGAAAACAAGGATGGCGACGATCTGTAATCGTCACTTCTAGCGTGCTCGCAACTCCAGAACTCGAGATTGCCCGCAACCTTCCCCCGGAAGGATGCAGTGTGCAGCAAGCCCAGCGCTACACCCGCTGGCTGGCGAGGCACCACTATGAAAATTTTGGCGTTGTCTCGTGGCTCCTGCCGCGTCACCTTCACCAGCACTTCTATAACGTATACGCCTATTGCCGCTGGTCGGACGATCTCGGTGATGAAGTGCCCGACCGGTCCCGCGCGTTGCAACTTCTCGACGCTTGGGAAAACGAACTTCGCCTGATTTACCAGCCGGGCGGCTCTCCGCCGCATCCGGTGTTGATTGCCCTTCGCGAAACCGTTCGCGCGAAAGATATCCCCATCCAGCCCTTTGCCGATCTGCTCCGCGCTTTCCGTCAGGACCAGACCGTGCACCGCTATGCGACATGGGAGTCTGTGCTCGATTATTGTGTCTACTCCGCAAATCCGGTTGGTCGCCTCGTCCTATATTTGTGCGGATACCGTGATGGCGAGAGGCAACGCCTTTCCGATTACACCTGCACCGCGCTGCAGTTGGCAAATTTTTGGCAGGACGTGTCGCGGGATCTCGGGAAGGGCCGTATCTACGTCCCTTTGAACATGCTCGCCGCCCACAATCTCACCGAAGTGGACATCATCGAGCGCCGGTTCGACGAACGGTACGTTGCGCTCATGAAGGAATTGATCGCTCGAACTTGCGGCCTGTTCCTGGGGGGGCTGCCCTTGGTCGA
The DNA here is from genome assembly GCA_036518755.1 of Candidatus Acidiferrales bacterium. GTDB lineage: Bacteria > Acidobacteriota > Terriglobia > Acidiferrales > UBA7541 > Palsa-295. The sequence goes on from DATDMO010000389.1 coordinate 23,282, forward strand.
GATGGTCGATGGCGCTCTGCGAACCGATATAGAACTCTTCAGCCGCGGTGGCTTGGCTGTGCTCGACGCCATCGAAACGGCTGGATACAACACGCTTGAGAACCGCCCCGCACTCACCAAGGCAACGAAACTGCGGTTGCTCGCCAAGGCACTCGGCTCCAGGATACTTGCGCGGACTACGGCCAAAGATGCCGCTACCTCTTCATCGAACACGACGGCATCCGCTTTTGCCCCTGCTGCTGTTGCCGCAAAGGCGGCCACGCCCGCGGAGCCGATGGACGCGCGATCCGTCGCTGCATCCTACGCGGAATGCAATCGGATTGCGCGCGCGGCGCGGAGCAGCTTCTATTTCGCTTTTTTTGGCCTTCCTAAGCAAAAGCGCAATGCTCTCTGCGCGCTCTACGCCTTTATGCGCCTGGTGGACAACGTTTCGGATGATCCGGGCGATATCGATTCGAAGCGTCGAGGTTTGGCTCGCTGGCGAGCACTCCTTGACGAAGCAGGCGCGGGCAATGCTCAAGGCCACGCCATCCTGCCTGCGCTGTCAGACACAATTTTACGCTTCGCGATTCCCACGCGTTACTTCCATGATCTGATTCTTGGGGCCGAGATGGACTTGACGGTAGGCTCTTATGCTACATTCGATAGGCTATCAGAGTACTGCTATCGCGTCGCGGGAACGGTGGGGCTCACCTGTCTGCACGTTTTCGGCTTCCGCGACCCGCGCGCGCCCGATTTGGCCGAGCGCCTCGGTCTCGCGTTCCAGCTTACGAACATCCTGCGCGACGTTCGGAATGACTTCGAAATGGGCCGTGTGTACTTGCCGCAAGAGGATCTCGACCGCTTTGGGGTGGCACCGGCCGAACTGCGCGGCCCGCTGACACCGCGGATCGAGCGCCTTTTAACAGTTGAGGCCGCCCGCGCATGGCACTTTTACGAAGAGGGCGCTCCACTCGTAGATAAAGTGGACGCGGACAGCCGCGCCACCTTGTGGGCGTTGATCCGGACCTATAGCGGCCTTCTGGCGCGTATCGAAGAACGCGGCTTTGACGTGTTTTCCGCGCGCATTTCTTTGCCGAGCACGGAAAAACTTCAAAATCTCCTCACAGCTGAGATGACGGGTTGGTGGAAGCGGGATGCCCTCGCAAAGCGTTTTGGTGATCGGCGGCGGTCTGGCGGGACTGGCCTCCGCCGTCACGCTGGCTGAAGCCGGCATCGAGGTTCAACTTTTCGAAAAGCGCCCGCGCTTGGGAGGACGTGCCACTTCTTACACGCTGCCGGATGGCGACGAGGTGGACAATTGCCAGCACGTCACCCTCGGCTGCTGCACAAATTTGGATGATTTTTACCGTCGCGCAGGGGCGGCCGGAAAGATTCGCTTTTACGACCGGCTGCGCTTCGCCGATCGCCAGGGCCGCCGCTTCACGATGGAAGCTTCAAGACTGCCCGCCCCCTTGCACATGGCGCCGTCGTTTCTAGCTTTCGGGGCCTTGAGTTTTGCGGACAAGCGGTCGATAGCTAGGGCAATGCTCGCAATCAGTTGGGCTGGCGGCAGGCCGCCCAATGCGGCGGGGGCCTCGATGCTCGATTGGCTGGGCCGGATGAGGCAGACGCGAGGCGCGATTGATCGCTTCTGGCGCGTCGTCCTGGTAAGCGCCCTCGATGAGGAACTCGATCGTATGGACGCGCGCTACGGCATCGACGTCTTTTGGAAAGGCTTCCTCGCCAACCGCGGCGGATATCGGATCGGCATTCCGTCCGTCCCGCTCGGCGAGCTGTACGAAGGCTGCCGGGAGGCCATTGCCGCGCGCGGGGGGTTGGTGCGGACGCGGGCCGGCGTTCGCGAAATTCGCCTGTGCAACCGCAAATTCGCCCACGCTGTGCTGGAAGACGGCTCGGAAATTTCCGCAAATGCTTGTATCTCGGCGGTTCCGCACAGCGTCTTACTAGGTATGGTGCCCGCGGAACTGGGCGAAGAGGAAGCACCCTTAGCGGGACTGAAGAACATCCGAACATCGCCTATCACGGGAGTCCACCTTTGGTTCGACCGCGTCGTGATGTCGGAGCCATTTCTGGCCTTGCTTGAGCACACGACGCAATGGATTTTTAACAAGTCGCTCTTATACGCCGCCGCGGAAAGCGGGAAGCGAGAGGGGTCCGAAATCAAAAGTGAGAATGGAGAGGCAAGCACTGAAGGACAATACTTACAGCTTGTCATCAGCGCTTCATATGATCTGGTGTCGCGGTCGAGACAGGAAATCATCGACGCATGCCTTCGAGAACTGGCGGATGTGCTTCCTGCCACGCGCGAGGCAAAGCTCAAGAAAGGCACAGTGATCAAGGAAATTCACGCCACGTTTTCGCCCGAGCCGGGCGTGGATCGCTGGCGACCCGGACAGGAAATCGGCGTCGAGAATCTGTACCTTGCGGGCGATTGGACGCAGACGGGCTGGCCCTCGACGATGGAAGGCGCAGTTCGCAGCGGATATCTCGCGGCGGAAGCTGCGCTCGCCAAGTTCGGACGGCCGCGCAAATTCCTGCAACCGGATTTGCCAGTCGAGGGCCTCTCTGTATTTCGAGCTAGGCGGCCCTCCAGCCAATAAAGGTGTCAGTCTCTCGTTGTGTTTGATGCGTGCAACGTTTGGGCACCCCCGATGAAGTTGACGCTCGGTTCCGGCTTTTCCGGGTTATCATGGGATAACCCCCCAGGAGGATTTCATGGAGCGGAAGTATAGGCAGCGGGGCTACTCTGACCGCGATGCCGCAGAAAAAAAACGCGAGCGCGCGGAGCGCCGTGACCACCCCGCAGAACCTCGCCCCAAGCAAGAGATGCTCGGCCCCCGCACGCCACGCATGGTCGGAACGGTGACTCGGGCGCGCTGTTCAAGCTGCGGGGCCGTTCTTGCGCCAAATGTGGACCCGAACGGCGAGTGTCCGCGCTGCCATTTCGAGCTGCACTCGTGCAAGCAGTGCGTCCATTTCGACACCGGAAAGCAGTTCGAGTGCACGCAGCCGATTCCGGAGCGCATCGCCAAGAAAGATGCAAGAAACAATTGCACGTTCTATGAGCTGCGGGTGACCGTCGAAAAAGACACTTCGCCCGTAAACTACGCTAAGAGCGCTCCCGTCGCCTCCGCCGCAAGACCGAACGACGCACGCCAGGCCTTTGAAGACCTCTTCAAGAAGTAGTCGTCCCCCGGCAATCACATCTTCCTCTTGATCGCAATTGAATAATGTGTCCGCCGCGGGGTCGTGCCCGCTCATATTCGGGTAGAATGGTGCAGTCGAATACAATTCCCTTAGCAATGAAACGCGGACTCATCCACGATTGGAACGCGTATTC
>DATDMO010000390.1:0-6264 GCA_036518755.1 Candidatus Acidiferrales bacterium
AGCAAAGTCATGGGAAATCAACTGTGGGATTCGCACGGCGCCCTTGTCAAGCGGATTCGGCCAGCAAGCTGAGTCACTCCCCGCCTTGCTACACGGAATGAGCGGAAATGGCTGATTCAGCCGCGGCCCGCCGTGCACGCACGCGCAGCACCTTTCGCTGATTGGCCTCCAGCACTTCAAACCGCAGCCCGTCAGATTCAATTACTTCGCCCGTGCGCGGAACGTGCCCGGCAACTCCATTCAGCAACCCCGCGATGGTCGTCGCGTTCGCATGCAGCGCCGCCGCATCCAGGTGAACGCCAAAAAGTTCGCTCACCTTGTCCACGGGCACGCTGCCGCGCAGAACCATCGCGCCTCCCGCTTCGCGAGTAACATCCGGCACGGACTTCCGGTCTTCTTCGCCGATCTCTCCCACAATCTCTTCCACAAGGTCTTCTACAGTAACCACGCCTGAGACCAGGCCGTACTCGTCAATTGCAATGGCCATCTGCTGGTTGGTTCGTTGCATTTCCTTCAGCAGCTCGGAGCCGAACTTCATCTCCGGTACAAAAAGCGCGGGCCTCATGATCTCGCGGACGGTGCGGCGCGCGGCGTCCCGGTCCGGCACCTCGAGCATCTCGCGCGCCATGGCGATGCCGACGATATCGTCCAGCGATTTCTCGTACACCGGCAGTCGCGAGAATTTCGTGTCCACCACACGCTCGCGAAACTCCTCGAGTGTGGACTTTGCTGAAATCGCAATCACGTCTGGCCGCGGCGTCATTACCTCGCGCACGCGCTTGTCGCCGAATTCGACCACCTGTTCGATTAGGCGTGCGTCGTGCTGTTCGATGATTCCTTCCTCGGTGGCGGCGTCCACGAAGGCCTCGATTGCTTGTTGCTCGTTGGCGGGCGTGCTCGGCTCCTCATCGGAAAGCCGTAGGACGGAAAGAATCAGATCGATGAATGCGTGAACGGGCCAACTGAGCCACAAGAACGCTCTCACCACCGGCACCAGCGGCGCCGCCCAGTCTCCGCCAGATCCCGCGATCAACAGCATCGGCAGCAGGTGCATGGCCACCACAACTTCGGTCCCCAGCAGCAATGCGGCTTCCACCACCGCTTCCCGGTGATCGGGAACGAACACGAAAACGCCGAGCGCCGTCACCGCGGCGACCACTACGAGCCACAGGCGCGCGAGCAGGCTGAAAGCCAAAGCGGCGCGCGCCCGCTCCATTTTGAATCGTGGCTCGATCTCTGATTCGAATCTTTCCAGATGGCGGTGGATGCGGCCGAGCGAGACGCGGCCAAGGTCCCGATACACCCGGTCGAAATACGAAGCAACCACCAGTCCCGCCGCAAGCACTAGAACTCCGAAGGTGTAGAGAAGGATCTCCATTGCTAATCCAGCCCGAGCGCGCGGCGCATCTTCCGCTCCCGACGGTTCATTTCACCCCTGTCGGTCTCGTGATCGTAGCCCATTAGGTGCAGCATGCCATGAAGTGCGAGGATGTGCATCTCTTGCTCGAAGGTGCGGCCAAAACGGCGGGCATTGCGCCGCGCCACAGCCGGAGCGATCGCAATGTCCCCCAGATAGTTGCTGTCGGCGATCCGATTTCCGCTTGGTCGCGGGCTTTTGCTGCGGCGCGCCTTGCGCACAGCTTCAGCCGGGAATGAGAGTACATCCGTGGCGCCGATCTTACCTCTGTAGAGGCGGTTCCAGCGCGCGATTTGAGCGTTCGTAACCAGGCAGACGGCGAACGATCCCTCCCGCAGGCGCAGGGCCTTCCCCGCGCGGGCGAGGAACGAATGGAGTTTTGTCAACGGAACTCGCACCTGGTTCTGACGGTTGAGAATCATGGGGCTGGAGCCAAGGCTCGCCCGCGCAGCGGGATATCCTGGATGGTAAATTGCCTCAGCCTATCTGCCGCGGGACCTCTTCGCCGACGCTTTTGCTTTGGCGCGGATGGGCTTCGCGGCCGCACGTGCAGCGCTAGCGCGTTCGTGCTTGGCCCGAGCTTTCGCTCCAATGGCCGCGCCGGGCGAAGGACGTGTTTCGTCCGCAGCGGGTTTCGCGGCGGCGGGCGTCTCAGCGGAGAGGTCCGCGTGTGCCTCCTTACCGCGATGCTTCGCGCCCGCTTTTGGACTCGCGGCGGCCTCGCCTCCTTTGCGCTTCTTCTTGTCTTTTTCTTCTTTCTTTTTTGGTTCTTCCTTGATTCCCGCGAGAGATCGAAGAGCTTTGGTCCGGTCTTCCGGCGTTCGCGCCTTTCCGCGAAGCTGCAAGTCGAAGATTTGCTCGATAATCTTGTCGAACTTGGGACCATGAGGAACACCGAGTGCATCCAGTTCGGCAAAAGGAAGCGCCAGCCGCAGCGGTCGCCACTTTTGGATATAGGCGCGAATTTTCGAATTGACCGCCGAACTCGGCATTTCCGCTTCGATGAAAACCAGCATCTCCGGAGGCACGGAAGCCAGGTAAAAATAGGCGTCGCGCGGAGCGTTGGTTTTGCGGCTCTTGAGAATCTTCACGATCTTCTGTGCTTCGGGGACCAGCCCGGCAATCGCGTTGATTTCCGCTGCGCGAAAATCCAGCGCACGCAGTGCCGCAGAAGCTTCCCGCGATTTCAGGCGCCCTAGGATCGCCTTGATTACCGCCGTCTGCAGGCGAGGGCGAAGTCCAGCGGCCACAAAGTTTGCCCGGATGCGGACGAGCCTGCTGAGGCTCTCGTAATCCGGCTTGCGGTGTTGCAATTGCGGATGGATCGCGGCTAGAAATCCCCGTGATTCCCATTGCTTTAGCGTCGCCGCGGGATTTTCCTCGTGTGCCAGCGCGCGAAGTTCGGCGCCGGCATCCGCCCCATCGATCTCCTTGTGAAGGCCGCGCTCGATGGCGAGGTCGAACCATTCCTGGGTGCGCGATTCCATCTTGCAGCCCACGCGCGTCCCGAACCGAAGAATGCGCATCAGCCGGATCGGTTGGTTTGTGAACGCATGAATCGAAAGCGCTCGCAACTCCTGCCGTTCAAGGTCGGCGAGGCCGTTGGTGGGATCAAGCAGCAGGCCGCGACTTTGGGCATTGAGGGAAATCGCGATGGCGTTTACCGAAAAATCCCGTCGCCGCAGATCCTCGGCAATCCCGGCGAACCGGTGCACGGGCTTCGCTCCGGGGCGTTCATACACGTCGTCACGCGCCGCGGAAATCGAGCCGTCCACGTCCCCCGCGAAGATCATGTCGTAGTGTCGCAGCGTCTCGTTTTCCGCTATTACCCGTGCTCCGCCTTTTTCGAGTTCGCGGACGATGCGAACAGGGTTGCCTTCCACTGTGAAATCCAACTCGCGAATCGGTTGTCCCGAGATGAGATCGCGGATGGCGCCGCCGCTCAGATAAACGTTGAGATCCTGCGCTCTGGCTAGCTCTTGCACCCGCTCAAGCGTGGCCCGCTGTTCCGGGGAAAGTCTGCTTTCCAGCAAGTAAATATAATCGGGCATGAAATGCCCCTCCTAGTGCGCGAATGATTCAGGCCCGCGGATGATGTGCCTTGTATACCTGCTTCAATCGGTCCTCGACCACATGGGTATAGATTTGGGTGGTCGCTATGTCGGCGTGGCCGAGCATCATCTGGACGGAGCGAAGATCGGCGCCGCCATCCAGCAGATGCGTTGCGAAGCTGTGCCGCAGCATATGCGGTGTGACCTCCTTGCGGAGCGCAGCCTTTCGCCCGTAGACCCGTAGCATTTTCCAGAACGTGATGCGGTGCATCTCCCCGCCCTTCTGATGCAGAAAAAGAGAAGGCGAGGAAGCCTCGCCCAGCAGCTTGGGGCGCGAGTCGCGGAGATATTTGGCCACTATTCCGAGCGCCTGCTTGCCTACCGGAACCAACCGCTCCTTGTTGCCCTTGCCGATGCATCGCAGGCAGCCGTCCTCCATCCGCAAGTCCGATACGCGCAACCCGCAAAGCTCGGAAACTCGCAGCCCGCAGGAATACATCAACTCGATCATGGCCCGATCGCGCAGCCCAACGACTGTGCTGGTATCCGGCTGCTGGAGCAGGCGCTCCACCTCCGCCAGGCTGAGAAATTCCGGAAGGTTTTGACGGAACTTGGGTGATTGGATGGTCGTCGCGGGGTCTTCCTGAGTGTACTCCTCCATCAGTGCGAAGCGGAAAAAGTGCCGAATGGTGACCAGATGCCGCGCCACCGAGCGGCTGTCCAGACCCTTGCCGTACAGCGAAGCCAGAAACTCCACGACGTGGCTCCGCTCTATGTCCGCCGTGTGGAGTTGGCGCTCGTTTACGAAAGCCATGAATTTCAGCATGTCGCGCCGGTAGGCCTGGATGGTGTTCTCTGAAAGGCCTTTTTCAACGCGCAAGCTGTTCACGAATGCTCGAATCTGCCCTTCCACGACTCTTATCCTCGCTTCGGCTTTTATGTAGCTCACCCCTTTAGGGGTGAGGACTTTCGGCGCCCGCGCCGTGCCTCGCGCCTTCCCGAAGATGCTGAGGGATGACGCCCTGAGCTATACGGCCCCAGCCTTCCCGCGCCGAAGCAGCAAGAACAGCTCCGAAAGCTCGCCGCAGCGAAAGATCCAGGCCAACAGCAAATAAGCTCCAGTGGAGGCTGCGATCATTGCGGCGAGCAGCCCCGCCTGCGCCGTCAGATGACGCGCCTCCGAAAAATGGGACAGGCCCAGCACGCCGTAGCAAGCGGCTCCCATTGTCGCCGCGCAAACGGAAATCTTGACGAGAGACCGAAGCAGAGCCCACCCGTTCAATCGTCCGTGGCGCTTGCGAAAATAAAAATAGAGTGCGGCGAAATTGAAGTAAGCCGTAAGCGAACTCGCCAGCGCCGGACTTCCGTTGGAAAGCACTCGAAATAGAAACAGCAGAAAAAGTGTATTGAGAACGATATTCAGCCCCAGCGCGTAAGCGCCCACTCGCGCGGGAGTGGCCGTATCCTGAGCCGAGTAATACATCGGCGTAATGATTCTGATGGCCGCGAACGCCGGCAGACCCAGTGAATAAAAGAGAAGTGCGTGCGCGGTCAGCGACGTCGAGGCCGGATTGAATTGCCCGTGCTGGAAAAGCACCTGAATGATCGGACCGCGGAGCAGAAATAGTCCCACCGCTGCCGGAATGGTAATGAACGATACAATTCGCAAAGAGAAGCCAAACGTATCCTTCACCTGCTCGCCTTCTCCCGCAGCCTGCTGATGAGACATCGCCGGCAGCAGCGCCGTGGACATCGCCAGCGCGTAGCTCCCCAAAACCAGTTGCATTACCCGATCCCCCAGGTAGAGAGAGGTCACGCTGCCGGCCGGCATGCGGGAAGACGTTGCGAAAATCGTGTCCACAAAAATGTTTATTTGGTACACGCCCATGCCGAAAAAGCTCGGTCCCATCAACCGCGCCACTTTCCGTACGCCCGGATCGGAAAACGAAATTTTGGGCGCGAAACTCATTCCCCGACGAACGAGCGCCGGAACCTGCACGGCGAGTTGTAAAATGCCCCCGAGCAAAACGCCCACGGCGAGCGCAACGGCTGGACCGCGGAATCCTCCAGGAATCCATGGCAGCAGTGGCCGGTAGATCACCCCGAGCGAACAAACGATGAGGCCCAAGTTGAAGAAAACCGACGATGCCGCAGGCACCGCGAACGCCCCAAGGCTGTTTAGGATTGCCGCAGCCAGCGCTGCAAGACCAATGAAAAAGATTGCCGGGAATATGATCCGATTGAGGTGGGTGGCCAGACTCCACGCCGAGCCGTTCCCTGCCGCAAATGTATATATTCCAATAACTTGGCGCGAAAAAACGGTCCCAAGAGCGGCGGTCACGGCCAGGAAAAGCGCCAGGTCCCAAAACAACCTTTCCGCGAACGTCCAACTCTCGCCGCGACTGTTTTTCCGAAGGTACCCCGTGAAAACGGGAATGAAGGACGCGCCCAGCGAACCCTCGCCCATCATGCGGCGCACGAGGCCAGGTATGCGGAAGGCGAGGACGAAGGCGTCCGCAGCGGGCGAAGTGCCGAGGAGTAGAGTTACCCGTTGATCGCGTAAGTATCCGCAAATGCGGCTGATAATGGTAACGAAGGCTACAACGGAGGCCGATCGTAGGATTTGTCCTTTGCTTTCGATCAGCTGGCTCCGGCGCTAACCCTTTAAGCACCAATGAGTTGACAAATACCGGGACAAAGATAACATAGTCCGCGAGAACATAGCAACAGCCTCCCTGCCAGAAAAGGTTTAGCGGCGTGAAAAAACGCGGTCCAGCCTCGACCCTAAAGAAGGTC
>DATDMO010000391.1:0-9513 GCA_036518755.1 Candidatus Acidiferrales bacterium
ACCGCGCGCTTTTCCAGCGGGCGCGGGCGCAGGGCGGAGAAACCGTATTGATTCATGGCGCCAGCGGAGGTGTGGGCGTTGCAGCCGTGCAACTTGCACGCGCCGCCGGGCTGCGCGTCATCGGGACGGCAGGATCGGATAGGGGCAAGCAACTCGTCTTGGCGGAGGGAGCGCATCACGTCCTCGATCACAAATCAGCGAGCCACTTTGACGAGGCGCTATCGCTTACCGGAGGACGCGGCTACGACGTGATCATCGAAATGCTCTCGAACGTAAACCTCGGTCGCGACCTCACCATTCTTGCTCCGCACGGCCGCGTCGTGGTGGTTGGCAGCCGCGGCACCGTGGAAATCGATCCGCGAAATACCATGACGCGCGACGCTGCGATCCTAGGCATGAGTCTTTGGAATGCCACTTCCGATGACCTCACCAGCATTCATTCCGCCCTTGTTGCGGGACTCGAAAATAAAACGCTGCGCCCGGTGATCGGGCAGGAGATTCCCCTCGCCGAAGCTTCGCGCGCCCACAAGGCTGTGATGGAGCCTGGCGCCTACGGCAAAATCGTGTTAGTCCCGTAAAGTTTGCTCGAATTCGCGACACGGAGAAAACACCATGCATCGATCAGCCACGGCCGTTTGGAATGGCGCGCTCAAGGACGGGAGGGGGGCGATTTCCACCGCCAGCGGCGTTCTTTCTAGCACACCGTATTCATTCACCACGCGATTCGAAAACGCCAAGGGCACCAATCCCGAGGAACTCATCGCCGCGGCGCACGCCGGATGCTTTACGATGGCGCTCTCCGCGCAGCTTGGAACAATCAACTTCGTCGCGGAGAGCCTCCGAACCGTTGCAACTGTATCGCTCGAAAAGCTTGACGCGGGCTGGACGATTTCGCGCGTTCACCTGGAAGTGTCCGGCAAGGTCCCTGGCATCTCGCCGTCCGCCTTCCAAGCTGCCGCGGAGAGCGCCAAGGCTAACTGTCCTGTTTCGCGGCTGCTAAAGGCAGAAATCACAATGGCGGCCGCGTTGGAACAAACTCCGTGACACTCCTTCCGGCCGTCGTCGGCTTCCTTATCGTGGCAACGGTTTTGTGGGAGGCGTTTGAGACGATCATCCTGCCGCGGAGGGTCGCTCGCCGCTGGCGGATCACGGTGCTTTTCTATCGCGCCACTTGGTTTCCCTGGCGGTCTCTAGCCCAGGGAATCAAAAGGACCAGAGTCCGCGAAACATTCCTTAGTTTCTACGGTCCACTTTCGCTGCTTTTCCTTTTCGTGTTCTGGGCCGGCGCGCTGATCCTGGGTTTCGGTCTGCTTTACCGCAGCGCGGCGATCGCGAATGCTCTTCCCCAGACTTTTTCCACATGCGTCTACCTCAGCGGCACGACATTCTTTACGCTGGGACTCGGCGATGTGGTACCCCACGCCCCGGTAGAACGCCTTCTTGCGGTGACCGAGAGCGGACTCGGCTTTGGCTTCCTCGCTTTGGTGCTCAGCTATTTGCCGGTCATCTATCAGGCGTTTTCGCGACGCGAGGTGAACATTGTTCTCCTAGATGCACGCGCAGGTTCTCCGCCAACGGCATGTGAACTTCTGCGGCGTCACACCGGACCAGGTGGCGTAGAGGCCCTCGACCAAGTGCTGCATGACTGGGAGCGATCCGCCGCCGACATTCTAGAGAGCCACGTGTCGTATCCGGCCGTAAGTTACTTCCGGTCGCAGCATAACAACGAGTCCTGGCTTGCGGCGCTGACGGCGATTCTGGACGCCACCGCGCTTGTTCTCACCGTTGTCGAAAACATCGCCTCGCGGCAGGCTCGCCTCACGTTCGCCATATGCAGGCACACCGTTGTCGATTTGACCCAGCTCTTCAACTTACGTCCGCAGCGGGGGCACGCCGACCGCTTACCAGCAGGCGAACTTCAACGGTTGCGAACCGTCCTCGCCCAGGCCGGTCTTCAGCTTCGAGACGATGAGGCCGCCTCAGCCAAGCTCGTGAAGCTTCGCGAAATGTACGAACCGTATCTGCGCGCCCTTTCCGACTTTCTCCACATGGAACTTCCGCCCTGGATTCTTGCGAAAGAGATCACTGACAACTGGCGCACCAGTGCTTGGGGTCGCATCACCGGCTTTTCCTCGCCCGGTCCGAGCGAGCCCGACGATCACGCCGACTGAAACCCTTCTCAGCTGTCGCGGCTGGATTGCCAACCACCATACGCGGACGTGGCAAAGATATTGACTCCCTCCGAAGTTGCGCGCTAAATTGAAAATCGGAGTTCTGAGGGGAGACCTTGCGCTCGTCTGTGGTGGCGGCTACCCGCGTTGCTCTGGTCGCAGTCCTGACCGTGGGCCTCGTACCTCTGCCGTCAATGGCTGCAGCTTCCAAGCCCATTGGCATGGTTGTCGCCGCCGACCACGCCTATCTGGACCATGCCAGCGCGGCCACGGGCGCCAGCGTCTACTCCGATGACGCCCTCGTTACCGAGCAGGGTGGATCCTTACGCCTGAGCGTCGGACCCAGCCAGATTTACCTCCTTTCCCTAAGTTCCGCGAGTCTTGAGCCGCGCGACGACAAGGTTCAAGCCAGGGTTGACAGGGGCACGCTGGGCTTCTCCACTGCACGGCCGGCCCAGCTCGAGATCCAGACGCCTCTTGGTCTTGTGCACGGAGCGGACGCGAATCCGATTTTCGGCCAAGTGAGCCTTGTGAACCCATCAACCTTGAGGATCAGCTCCTACGAGGGAACTCTGGTGGTGGAAGACGTAGACGGCGGACAGAAAATCATCGCGCAGGGTGAAACCTATGAAGGAACGCTGGTAGCCGACGCTTCCGGAGGAAGCAACAACCCGCCCAAGAAGGGTGTGACTGGCGCGGTCGTCAACTGGTCTCATGTTCTCAGGGTCGCGATTCCCCTTGTGGCCGCTGGGGCGGTCGCCTGCTGGCTTTATCCAGAGAGCCCATCAAGCATGGGCTGCTGGAATTAGCTGCCTGGTTTATTCTCGCAGTCAGTAAACTGACAAACCCCACCCGCTCCCATGTCAAACACCAAGACCTCCAAACAAAGCGAATCGAGCGAGGAACATCTGGGTGTAGTCCATGAAAACCTGGAGGGCTGGATTCCGCCTCTTGCCACCGAGGCCGAGATTCGCGCCGCCTTGGAAAAGGCATTCGACTATCGGGGCGATTTGACGATTACATTGAAGAATGGGCAGAGCATCGAAGGCTATGCTTTCGATCGCAGGGTGAATGGGCCGTCTCTTTCCGAATGCTTTGTGCGCGTTATGCCGAAAGACCGGCCAGAGAAGCTCTCAATTGCCTACAGCGATATTGCAGCGCTGGCGTTTACGGGGCGTGACACAGCTGCCGGAAAGAGCTTCGCCGCCTGGGTAAAGAAGTACAACGAGAAGAAAGCGGCCGGCGAAAAGAACGTCGGAATTGAGTCCGAATCCCTCGACTGACAGGGACGCTTGATCACTTCGCCGGCGGAGCTGCCTTTTTCGTAATGATGATGTTCTTTAGCTCGTTGGGATCGTCTTTCAATTCTTCCTTCCCGACAGGAAACTGGTTGTACTGAAGCAGGTACGCGATGGTGTCTAGAGTTTGATCGGGAGTGAGGGTGCCGGGCTTATCCTGCGGCATCGTATCGTGGATCAAGCCCATCAAGTCCGCAACGCTTTGTCCTTCCCACGTCCCCATGAAGGCGTCACCGGCGAGCGGCAACGCCTGGCCGCTGCCGCTGAGATCGTCCATGTGACATGTGGCGCAAGTCTGGCTGTATTGCGCCTTTCCTCGCTGTGCTTGGGCCGCAGTGTACACGCCGTCCATCGTAGTTTTGGGAGTGTCAGCAGCCCTCGCGGCCCGGATCGCCCCCAGCCCCGCCGCTACCATCCCGCCCGCCAAAATGATCGCTGCAATCTCGCGTCCCCACTTGGGAAAGCTTTCCGTCTCTGAATGATTGCCCATTTGTGCCGAACTCATGTGTGCCGTTCGTCCTCTCGTTTATTAGATGCAAGGATTATGTGCGACGAATAATGATAGCAAACCTTCCCCAAGGATTCAGCGGGCCATCCATCCCTTCCACATGTTGCCGTTGCGGCTCGGCCATCCGCTCGACTACCATCCTATTGCGGCACACATTTCAGCAATAGTCAGCACACCTCGGCATAGGAGCATTTACGTGATCAAGCGCAGGCTCGGAAAATCGAACTTGGAAATTGCACCCTTGATTTTTGGAGGGAACATCTTCGGCTGGACGGCGGATGAACCCACGTCCTTCAAGCTGCTCGATGCCTTCGTGGCGTCGGGACTGAACATGATCGATACGGCCGATGTCTATTCGAAATGGATTCCGGGAAACCACGGCGGCGAGTCCGAAACGATCATCGGCAACTGGCTCGCCAAACGAGGCGGCCGGGACAAGGTACTGATTGCCACCAAGCTTGGCGTGGAGATGGCTCCCGGCGAACAGGGCCTTTCCCGCGCCTACATTTTCCGCGAGGTGGAGCGCTCGCTCGCGCGCCTCAAGACGGATTACATCGACCTTTATCAGGCGCATAAGGACGACGCCGAAACCCCGATGGAAGAAACTCTTTCCGCTTTCGCCGATTTAATTAAAGCGGGCAAGGTAAGAGTGATTGGTGCATCGAACTTCAAAGCCGATCGCCTCGCACAGGCGCTGAAAGTGAGCGCCGCCAACGGTCTGCCACGCTACGAGAGCCTCCAACCCTGGTACAACCTGTACGATCGCGCCGATTTTGAAGGCGATCTCGCAGACCTGTGCCGGCGTGAAAATCTGGGTGTGATCCCCTATTTTTCGCTCGCGAGTGGATTTCTTACCGGAAAGTATCGCTCGGAAAAAGACCTCGAGGGCAAGGCCCGCGGTTATCGGGCGAAAAATATGCTGAACGAGCGCGGCTTCCGAATTCTCAAGGCGCTAGACACAGTGTCCGGGGAGATCGGCGCGACACCCGCACAAATCTCTCTTGCTTGGCTCATGGCGCACGACGTTACAGCTCCGATCGCCAGCGCGACCAGTCTCGATCAGTTCCAGGATCTGCTCGGCGCAACCACTCTTCAGCTCAAACCCGACTCCGTGCGCTTACTGGATGAAGCCAGCAGATCCTAGCAGGGGATCCGATCTTCCGCAGGGTCGCGCGTGAGCCAACTCAAGGCTAAATCCGGGCCGAAGCGATGCCATTGGGCAACCAGTCCGCTCATGATCGAATATCACGACTGGGAGTGGGGCGTGCCGGTCCACGATGATCGAACCCTTTTCGAGTTCTTGATTCTGGAGGGGGCGCAGGCCGGGCTGAGTTGGGAAACGATTCTCAAGAAGCGTGAGAACTACCGCCAAGCATTTGATAGTTTCGACGCACCAAAAATCGCAACCTACGGTCCTGCAGAAGTTCGGGAGTTGATGGCCAACACAGGAATCATCCGGAACCGCCTGAAGATTGAATCGACGATTTCAAACGCGAAAGCGTTCCTTGCGGTACAAAAGGAATTCGGGAGCTTCGATAGATACATCTGGCAATTCGTCGGAGGCAAGACTAAGAAAAATTCTTGGCGATCGTCGCAACGCCTGCCGGCATCCGCGCCGGAATCGGATGCCATGAGCAAGGACCTGAGGCGGCGCGGTTTCCGGTTTGTGGGCTCGACGATTTGTTACGCGTTTATGCAAGCAGTCGGGATGGTGGACGACCACTCGCGCCACTGCTACCGCCGCAAACCCTAACACGGCATGCCCCGCCAAACAGAGACTTCATCCCCGAGGCTCCGGTGGAAATGGCCAAAATGCACCATCCCTCTCCGGGCCGGCGATTGACAAAAGGCGTCAAAATAACGGCGTCGGCGCTTATCACCGTAGACGATTTTTCTTTACACCAACAGGTACTTGCGCGAGACCACCCCCCGGTGTAAAGATTTTTCTCGTATCCTCGGACTACGCCCAATATACCCCGGAGAGCCGATCTCCTGATCGGCGCGTTCGCTCTGCCTTTGAATTGGAAAGGGCGATGTCAGCCGGACGAACCCGCCGCTTCCGTTCGGCGCTCGCTATCGAGGACGGCCATTTGCTCGGCGCCGTAACGGTCACCTGCGACCGATCCTGGCGGCACGGCGTCCTCGATTGCGGCGATTTCGTCAGGCGACAATGAAATTGGAAGGGTTTCGAGGGCATCCTTCAATTGCTCACGATGCCGCGCACCCACCAGCGGGACGATTTCTTTTCCCTTGCAGAGCACCCAGGCGAGCGCGAGCTGCGCCACATTGATACCCTTTTTCGTGGCGATTTCCTGCAATCGCAATATCAACTTTCGGTTGCGCTGCAGATTTTCGCCCTGAAATCTTGGGAAGTGAGCGCGGATGTCTCCCCGCGCTGTGCTCTCAGGGCTGGGTGTGCGGCCGGTGAGGAGTCCGCGCGAGAAGACGCCGTACGCAACTAGGCTGATACCCAGGTCGCGCAGCACCGGCACTATCTGCTCTTCGGCGCTCCGTGACACCAGCGAATACTCGATTTGCAGCGCGCTGATGCTATGAACCGCGTGCGCGCGGCGAATCGTTTCGGCGGACGCCTCGGAAAGCCCGATATGGCGCACGTATCCGGCCTTCACCATTTCTGAAATTGCCCCAACGGTGTCTTCGATTGGGACGGAAGGATCGACTCGCGCCGGCTGATACAGATCGACGTAGTCGGTTCCGAGGCGACGCAGGCTGTAGGCAAGGGAATTCTTCACGGCAGCTGGCCGTGCGTCTATGCCGATGAATGCGCCGTTGGGGGCGCGCATGCCTCCGAATTTCACTCCGATGAAAAAACGGTCGCGCGGTTGCCCGGCGAGCGCTCTTTGCAGCAGCATCTCGTTATGACCCATCCCGTAAAAGTCGCCGGTGTCAAAGAGCGTGACGCCGGCTTCGATGGCGGCGTGGATGGTGGCGATGCTTTCCTTGTCGTCGGCGGCTCCGTACGTTCCGGACATGCCCATGCAGCCGAGACCGATCGCGGAGACTTCAGGCCCGTTTTTTCCGAGGCGACGGACTTCCATTGGCGGCAAGTCGCTCAGTGACGCGCCATGAGCAGATGAAGCTCGGGCGGCAGCGGAGCGACGTCAATTGCTACGTTGATGCATGCAGGCTTGCCACTGGCGAAGGCGGCCTTGATTGCGGGGCCGAGTTCCTGTATTTCAGCTACCCGCTGGGCGTGACATCCAAAGGCCGCCGCGACTTCGTGATATTTGGCATCGCGAAGCTCAGTGCCAATCAGGCGGGTTTTTCCGGACACAATCTCCTGAAAGTGCTGGGAAGCAGCCCAACTGTGGTTGTTCATCACCACCACGACGATGGGGAGTTGATGGCGCACCATCGTGTCAAATTCGGCGATGGTGAAGCCGATGGCGCCGTCTCCCGCGAGGCACAGAACGGGCCGATCCGGATTGGCGACCTGAGCGCCGATGGAAAGGCCGAGGCCCATGCCTACTGCTCCTAGGAAACCATGCGTGATGTAACTTCCTGGGTCATTCTGGCGGATCACCTCGTTCATCCAATGATACGCTTCCGCGCCATCGCCGATGACGATGGCGCTTTCGGGCATGTTGTCGACGATTGCAGAAACCGCCTGAAAAGGATGAATGGGCGGCGCGGCGCGATTCAGATCGGGTTGGGCACGCTTGCATCGCTCTACCTTGGCATTGGCAACGGTTTGTTGCCAGCGGCTGCGATCCGGCCATTTTTGCGACTTTGCGCTGGCGTTCAGAATGCGCAGAGTTTCGCGCGGGTCAGCAACAATCCCAACTGCCACCTGACGCAAGCGTCCGATTTCCTTCGCGTCGGTTTCCACGTGAATGATCTTGGCGGCAAGCGGAACCACGAGGTCGCTCATGCCCAAAGTGAAGAGACCGAAGCGAACGCCAAGAGCTAGGATGACATCGGGCCGTTGATCGGGCGCGGAAAGGTCGGCCATCTTGTGAAACGTTCCGCCATACAGCGGGTGATTGCTCGGAAGCAAGCCGTGCGACTGAAAATCCGAATAAACGGGAATACCCGTGGCCTCCGCGAATTCACGCAATTCCGCTTCTGCACCGGAAAAGTAGGCGCCGGGTCCGATCATGATTACGGGCCGCGCCGCGCCCGCCAGCAGCTTCAGCGCTTCGCCTACCTCCTTCGGTTCCGGGGAAGATCGCGAATCGATAAGAACTTTTTCAGGAATCGCGACCGAGCTCTCGTCAATTTGTGCTCCTAGCACGTCCATCGGCATATCCAGAAGCACTGGGCCGGTGGGATTCGAGGTTGCGAGGCGAATTCCCTGCGCCACGAGGCGCGGGATGTCCTGCGCGACGGTGATGCGATGCGCCCACTTCGTAATTGGAGTGACCACGCCAACCTGGTCGAGTCCGGCCTGTAGCGTGTTGGTTTCGGCCTGCGCGAGGCCGGCCGATCCGGTGATGTAAAGGACGGGCGTGCGATCCAGGTAAGCGTTCGCAACCGAGGTGATGATATTTGTGAATCCCGGTCCCGCCGTGGCCAATGCGACTCCCAAGCTGCGAGTAGCGCGCGCATAGCCTTCGGCGGCATGGCCGGCCGCCACTTCGTGGCGTGTGTCGGTAATCGGAATGTGATGATCGAGGCACGATTGGAAGATGGTTTCAAGGTGCGCGCCGTGAAGGCCGAAAATGTTTTTGACGTTGGCCTTAAGCAGCGTTCGTACGACGAGTTCTCCACCGGTAATCATCGCCATGGGCACAGACCTCTAAGCTAGAATGTCATTCTGTTGCGAGTGATTCGCTGGGCTGCGGCAGAGTCCAGGCCTAGACCGCGCCGTCCTCGGCGGGATCCAAATCTGAAGCCGACACTGCTCGGCGGCCGGAATGATATCACGAAGGCCACTGCGGCGACTTGGCGCCATGGAACGCTGGCTTCCTGCGCGAGAAAATCAGTTCCGCTTTCCAGAACTCTCGCTATCCGCAGGAATGAGCACGGCAACAGGAAATTGAGCTAATAGATCGGCTACCAGCAGAATCTGGCTGTCGTCGGAAGGTTGGCCGCTAATCGCCAAATCCGTAAAAATATTTCGCCACGAATGCGAAGCTTCTCGCGGAAAGACGAGAGTCGTGTCTTGCCAGAATCCGCGAAGGTCCGTCTGGCCGGAATCGCCCTGTGACCCAGCGAGCCACCTTGGCACCACGGTGAGCGCGCACAGGTGACTTCGCCTCCGCATATAGGCGATCACATGTTCTGCGCGCTTCCCCCGCGCTTCCAAAGGAATGAAGTCGCCTTCCGAAAACAGTTCATCGTTCTTGAGCCGAAAAGCAAGACTATTTCGGATCACATGCAACTTGATTCGTCCATCCGGCCAATGTTCCACAAAATCGCGCGCGGCGGACGGCAGATCAGCATCGCTCTGGCGAACCACCGATTCGAGCAGGCGTGAGCGCTCGCCGAAATCGACAGGCCCGCGATTATCCGGATCGACGAGGCGGAAATCCCACAGCTCCGATCCTTGATAGAAGTCCGGAACGCCTGGGCA
>DATDMO010000392.1:0-3833 GCA_036518755.1 Candidatus Acidiferrales bacterium
CAAAAGAAGCGCTTCGTTCCCAAGATTCTCAGCGCCGAAGAAATCTGGTGTCAGGGTTTCTCCGAACCGAACGCCGGTTCTGATCTAGCGGGCTTGCAAACCGAAGCCCGCCTGGATGGAAATCACTACGTCGTCAACGGCCAGAAGGTGTGGACCAGCTACGGCTCCTTTGGAGATTGGTGCGAGTTGGTTGTTCGCACGGATGCGAACGTCCCCAAGCACAAAGGATTGACGGTTCTGTTGGTCGATATGAAGTCGCCAGGTGTCGAGGTGCGTCCCCTGCGACAAATAACGGGAGAGAGTGAATTCTCTGAACTTTTCTTCCGCGATGTTCGTGTGCCAGCCGAAAACGTTCTCGGCAAAGTGAATGACGGGTGGAATGTGGCCGTCAGCACGCTCATGCATGAGCGCGGGTCCTTTGGCGCGCGCCTCCATCTCTTATTCAAGCGAAATATCGACAGGCTCATTGAGCTGGCGCGCACATTTCCAAAGAACGGGCATCCTGTCGCTAACGATCTGCTCATGCGCCAGAAGCTTGCACAATGTTACGGCGAGATTGAAATCATGCGGCTGAATCAGTTGCGCGCGTTCAGCCGGATAACTGCTACGGGCGTGCCGGGCCCGGAGGGGTCAATTCAAAAGATTTTTTGGAGCGAGCTTAATCAACGTCTGCAACAGGTCGCGCAGGAATTGCTCGGACCGTACGGTCAGCTAGCGGCCGGCGATGAACGCGCCGTTGACAAGGGTATCTGGTCATATGGCTATCTGCGAACGCGCGGGAACACTATCGAAGCGGGCACATCGGAAGTGCAACGCAACATCATCGGGCATTTCGTTCTCGGGCTGCCGAGGAGCTACTAAAGAGGACGCGATGGAATTTGGATTAAGCGAGAACCAGCAGCTTCTCAAAGACAATGCGCGGAAATTCTTCGCGGGCGAGTGCCCGATGACTGAGGTTCGGCGCATCATGGAGACTGATACCGCCTATGACGCCGCATTGTGGGCCAAGATGGCTGAGCAGGGCTACACGGGAATCATTTTCCCCGAGGAGTATGGTGGCGTCGGCCTGGGAAAAGTGGAATTCATTCTGTTGATGGAAGAGGCTGGCCGAGCGCTTCTGCCTGGGCCGTTGTTTTCCACTGTCGCGCTAGCCGGAATGCTGATCGATGCTGTAGCAAACCCCGAACAGAAGAAGAAATATCTTGCTCCGATTTGTGGTGGAGAGGCGCGCTCTACGGTCGCGTTTCTCGAAACGAGCGCGAGCTGGAATTCTGCGGATGTGCAGATCGCATCTGTGAATGGCAGGCTTACCGGCGAAAAACTATTTGTTTCTGACGCTATTGTGGCGGACTTCATCATCGTTGTGGCCCGCGACGGTATTTTTGCCGTGGATGCGAAGGCGCGGGGCCTCAGCATTCAGCGAATGGAAGCGATGGATCTTACGCGTAAAGTGTATTCCGTGCGATTCAACGGCACTCCGGCAGAACCCCTGAGCGATAGCACGGGCCTGGCGCGGGCGCTGGATGTCGCCGCCACGGCTTTGGTCGCCGAGATGGTCGGCGGAATGCAGCGCACTCTCGATATCACGGTTGAATACGCGAAAACACGGAAGCAGTTCGGCAAGCCAATCGGGATATTTCAGGCCGTGCAGCATCAGTGCGCCGATATGTACCTCGAAACGGAGAGCGCGCGGTCGGCAGCGTATTACGCGGCGTGGGCGCTGGAACAGAACGCGCCGGACGCGGCCGTTGCTGTGTCAATAGCCAAGATGTACGCCAGTGACGCTGCACGCACGGTTGGCAACCGCGGAATCCAAGTTCACGGTGGCATGGGCTTCACTTGGGAGAACGATCTCCACCTCTACTACCGGCGCGCTAAGGCGTCGGAGACTTCTTTGGGGGACGCAACCTATCACCGCGAGCGCATTGCAAGACTTGTGATTGATGCCGGTGCGATTTCAGTTCAGAGCGCCTAAGAATTCCGCGACTGAAATTTTATGAGCGATGTCGTTCAAGTAACCAAACA
This sequence comes from Candidatus Acidiferrales bacterium, assembly GCA_036518755.1. Taxonomy (GTDB): domain Bacteria; phylum Acidobacteriota; class Terriglobia; order Acidiferrales; family UBA7541; genus Palsa-295. The sequence goes on from DATDMO010000392.1 coordinate 2,026, forward strand.
TTCTGATATTGCGGTCATCACGATCAACAACCCGCCAGTTAACGCTTTAAGCCCGGGCGTCCCCGAAGGCATTTCCGAGGCCTTGGAAAAGATCGGCAAGGATCCTGCTATTTCTGCGGCTGTGCTGATTGGAGGAGGGCGGACGTTCATTGCCGGTGCGGATATCAAGGAGTTCGGGAAGATCACTTCCGGAAGGAGTACGCGTGGCCCCGGACTCCTGCCGCTGCTGCTGCAGATCGAAGATTGCAAGAAGCCCATCGTGATGGCAATTCACGGAACGGCACTCGGCGGCGGCCTCGAGCTGGCAATGGCCGGTCATTACCGGGTGGCTGTACCCGACGCGCAAGTCGGCCAACCCGAGGTGAAGCTTGGCCTCATTCCTGGGGCGGGGGGAACGCAACGCTTACCTCGGCTTGCGGGTGTAAAGAAAGCGATTGAAATGTGCGCCGCAGGCAATCCGATTAATTCGGAAGAAGCGCTCGAATTTGGCATTATCGATCGAATCGTCGAGAGCGACTTGCTGACCGGAGCAATCCGTTTTGCACGCGAAATTATTGGAAAGCCGCCTCTAAAAACGCGCGAGCGTACAGAAAAATTGGGAGCGACCGAGCAGAGTGCCACGACTTTTGCGGCCGCCCGCGAAGCCGCGCGAAAAAAGCAGCGCGGAATGATTGCGCCACTCGCCGCCGTTGACGCGGTCGAAGCCGCCACGAAGCTGCCTTTCGAACAAGGCTGCGAGACGGAGGAGAAGCTATTCTCTGAATGCCTGCATTCGGATCAATCCAAGGCGCTCATCCACGTTTTCTTTGGCGAGCGTGAAGTCGCCAAGATTCCCGATGTGCCGAAGGAAACACCGGTCATCACAGTGAACAGCGCCGCGGTAGTCGGTGCTGGCACGATGGGCGGTGGCATCGCGATGGTGTTCGCCAATGCGGGCGTTCCCGTATTGCTCAAAGAGACGGATCAGGCTGCGCTCGACCGCGGGCTGGCCAACATCCAGAAGAATTACGCAAGCTCAGTGAAACGCGGGCGCTTCACGCAGCAAGAAGTCGGCGAACGCTTGAAGTTGATTCGTCCGGCGCTCACCTACGATGGCTTTGCGGACGTCGATATGGTCATCGAAGCTGTCTTCGAAGGCATGGCGCTGAAGAGGCAGGTCTTCGCCGAACTCGATCGAGTATGCAAACCTGGCGTCATCCTGGCCAGCAATACCTCGACTCTGAACATTGACGAAATCGCGTCCGTCACATCCCGGCCGCAATTCGTTATCGGCACCCATTTTTTTAGCCCCGCCAATGTGATGCGCCTACTCGAGATTGTCCGTGGGAAGGAGACACGTAAAGATATTCTTGCCACCTGTATGCAGCTTTCCAAAAGGCTCGGGAAGATCGGAGTGCTCGTTGGAAATTGCCGCGGTTTCGTCGGCAACCGCATGTTTCATCCGTATGTGCGTGAATCTGTTTTCCTCGTCGAGGAAGGCGCGAGCGTCGAAGCGGTGGACAATGCCCTCTATGAATTCGGAATGGCGATGGGGCCGCTGGCCGTCGGAGACCTTGCGGGCCTGGATGTCGGCTGGCGCATCCGCAAAGAATATCGTCATTTGGAGAAACCGGGCATTCGCCAGCCGATTGCCTGCGACCGCCTGTGTGAAATCGGGCGGTTTGGGCAGAAAACCCGCGCCGGTTGGTACAAGTATGACGAGAGTCGAAATGCTAGTCCCGATCCCGCAGTCGCTGATCTCGTTCGCAAATACGCCGCAGAGGTGGGAATTCCGCAGCGTAGGATTCCCACGGACGAAATCGTCGATC
>DATDMO010000393.1:0-8056 GCA_036518755.1 Candidatus Acidiferrales bacterium
TACGTGCTGGGCAACGTCTACTACGGATTCGGCCCATCGCATTTCTGGCTTCGTGTGGACCTGATTCCCGAGGCCATCGCCCAGATGGCGGACTTTCAGCTGCGCATCACCATTTGGGACTCGCGCGAGACGCGCATCACCCTGCGAATCGACAACGAACGCCTAGCGCCAGGCTCCGTTCTCGAGCAGGCCGGCGTGTGCTTGTTGCGTCCCGAAACAGCAATGTCCGCCGCGTATGAAAAAATCCTCGAACTCAGCCTCGCCCGCGAACTCTTCGACCTCCGCGGCCGCCGCGACTTGCTGGTGAGCGTCGCCCTATGGAAAGGCGGCCTCCCCGTCGACGTCCTTCCCGCCGAAGGCGTCTTGCAAGTCCTCCTCGGCGAAGAAAACTTCGCCTGGCCCCCCGCCTAGCTCGGGAGAAACCACGGGCTCGCCGTCGACGGCGAGACCTACGGTCACGTTGCGATCACGTGTGCGATGGACGTTGGCTTTTTCGTCAGCACCTCAGTACGATGTGCGGATGGTTGGATTCCGTCTCCGGCATTTACTTCTTATCCCGGCTATAGGATTCTTTGTCGATGCATTAAGGCACCCTTACACATTTCCAGGCCACTATCAACCAATGAACCCCAGGCTAATCATGCTGCTCGGGACCCATTCGAGGGAAGGCCTCGACGCGTGGATGGTGCTGCTGTCTTTTCTCGTGTTGGGAATATTGGAGCAACGGGAACGGGCGTTGAAAGATTAGAACCTCTCATAAATCGACTCCAACCGGTTTTCTTCGCCCGCACGGTACGACAGCGTCATATAGGGTGTCGTTCGGGCATTACCTGTCTCGCCGCTAGCGCGCTTGCAGAACGAGAGGATCACATGAATGCCACTGCCACGGATGTTCGCTCGAGTCAGACGAAATGGAATCGTTGGATGGTGTGGACTGGCTGGGTTGTTTCGCTCTGGCCCGTTTTCGTTGTAGCGACGAGCGCCCACTGGAAGCTGACACGGAACCCCAATTATCTGAGGATGTTTGCGCAAATCGGCTGGCCGGATACCGCGCTGACGCTCCTCGCATGCCTGCAACTCGGCTGCATCGTCCTGTTCCTCTTTCCGCCCACTGCGGTTCTGGGCGCGGTACTTCTCACCGGCTATCTCGGTGGCGCCGTCGCCGCCTATACCCGCATTGCGTACCCGCTTCCGATACTCGTCCCGCTATCGACAAGCATCATTGCCTGGTTCGGAATCTGGCTGCGGGATGAGCGCCTTCGCGCGCTGCTCCCGATCCGCCGCGGAGTATTCAAAAGATCGCGCCAGGCGGCAACCAGCTGATAGGGGCAAACATTCCTGGCTGCCCGCTCACCGTCTGCCTCATGCTCTTGTAGCGCCTGCTTGTCCTGAGCAAAGCCGAAGGGCATCCTGCCGGCGGTTTTGCCGTCCCTGGAAACGCCACTTGGTCGCTGAAAGGAAACGCCGCACCCTTCCGAAAAATCCGGAAGAGTGCGGCATCCCGTTCCTGCGACTCGGCTCGTAGTGCGTTGCGTACTTACTTAGCGGGGATGTAGCTCAAATCCTGCCTGAATTTGATGATCTCGCTGTATTCGCTCTCGATCGAGTTGTTCAGGGCAGCCATTGTAGAGGCCGCACCGTCCGGACCATACTCGTCCGCGAGCACTTGCTCCATTGGCTTTTCGTTCGGGTTCGCCCCGAAGTCCGCCCAGTGAGGACGCGCCAGGCTAACCACGTATGTTCCGGAAAAGCCGCCATTCACGAGTTCGTAAATCTCAACGACGGTTGGTGAATTTGCCTTACGCTCGGCGGCGGATATTCTGGCGACGGCGCTCGTGAAATCCGCCGTTCTGCCAGGCTTCACGCGGATGGTGAGGAGTTCCTGGAATTGGGGCGGCAAAGGGGAATTGTCCCTGCCAAACTTCGGTAGAAGCTCGTAGTAGCTATCCTGAATGGACGCGACGTAGGGACCAATGGCCTTGTTGTATTCCTCGGTATCGGCGGCCTCGGGTACACTCGGGTGATCTAGATCGGCCCAATGCAAGCCTCCCCGTACGACCACGTACGTTCCCGTCCTTTCTCCGCTAATCGTCTCGAAGACCAGCAGCGCGCTGGGATCCTTTTGCTGTTTGTGCCAATCGGCCTTCTGCTTGCGGCCTTGTTCGTATTGTTGGGTCATTCCGGGCTTCGGTGTTTGAAATTCCGCCGTCAGCAGATTGCCCGGGGTGCCTTGCGCGGCGGCGCAAAATGCCGCCAAAAACACCATGGCCAGAGTCACGGATGCGTACTTCAACATTCTCATTGTTCCTCCACAGATTTTTTGAACTGGAATCTTCGGTTGGCCTTCAGACTGGCACACTATACACCGAAAGCCCCGCAAGCGGGCGAATCCTTCCGCATCGCCCTCCCGACGATGTAGCGCCGAACCGCTGTCCTCGTAGGGGCACAGTCCGCCGCGGCGGATGCCCGCTTGCCCTGAGCGCCGTGGGCGAAGGGGCAAACATGCTTGGCTACCTGCGAGCCATCCGCCCGGGTGCTCTTGTAGCGCCAGCCTGCCCTGAGCCTCGAAGGGCATCTTGCCGGCGTCGCTTCTTCGCCTCGCAGTCATTGTCATCCCGAGGGGGCGCCTTCCGCCCGCCGAGGGATCTGCTTTTGCCTTTGTAGCGCCGGGCCTTCAGGCCGGCTTCGCCTTTGCCTTTGCGCGAAGCGCCGGGACGCGCAGTCGAGGAATCTCTCTTCGCTTTGGCCGTCATCCCGCACGCACGCCTACGCTCTCCTCCGCCTCGATCGACTCTCCATCGCCGCGCGCAGCAGCTTGTTGATGCGAGTCTGATAACCGCGCCCCTGGCCTTTCAGCCATGCCAGCACATCCGCGTCGAGCCGAATCGTGAGAGATTTCTTTATTGGCCGGTAAAACTTGCCTACCACCGCCCGGCTCCAGTCTCGTACTTCGGGCTGATCCGAGAGATCGACCTCTGTATCTCGCAGCGCCGCGAGTTTCCTTAATTCCTTCTTCTGCTTTCTAGTCACCTTGTTCACAAAATTGCCTCTTACACTTAAGTGTAGCGCCGGGTTCTTCAGCCCGGCATCTCTCGTCTTTAGTTATCGATCTTTGCGTCTCCCGGGAACGCCCATCGCCCGGTTCGCGCCTTTGGTTTTCATGTAGCTCACCCCGCCTTCACCGGGTGAGGCTTTTCGTACTTCGCGTGGCTTACTGCGGCGCACTGCCGCCAATTCGCATCAATGGTTCGGTGGAAGCGCGGGCCTTTTTACCCCTGCCAGCCCTGTTTACCCTGAGCGATATGGCGAAGGGACAGAGGAAGGGAGCGAAGCCGAAGGGCAGGCCCGCGAATAGCGCGCCAATCCAAAACGGCTTCAGCCATGGTGGATGCTGGGCCCATCAGGCCTCCTGTCGCCGTTTTGCTGTTAAGGGGTCGGAGCTTTGAGCTCCGACAAAAAGATCGGCCCGCGCCTTCTACCGCTCGGCGTCGCGTTTGCTAGATCCGTCATTCCGAGCGGAGCGTCCCGCACTTTTGTCTTTGCGCGAAGCGCCGGGACGCGCAGTCGAGGAATCTCTCTTCGCTTTGGCCGTCATCCCGCACGCACGCCTGGGCCCTCCTTCGCCGCAATCGACTCTCCACCGACCGTCAACTCGTCTCCGCGACAAAGTCCACAGGCGCTCCCACTTTTTTCTCCCGCCCGTCCTGCCAATCTATGCTAGGAGCCTCAGGGCTCCGACGAAACGAAAGGAGCTGTCACATGACCGAGTTCGTGCCCGATATCCCATGGATCTACAGACAAGCCGCAAACCGCAATCTAAATTCGGATCTCCCCCGCCTGCCGGAAACGCCCAGACCTGTCTGGCCTGCTGAGCAGGCCGCATCCCCGCAGCCACTCCACCAGCAACCGCAGGTTCGAGTCGAGCTAGTCCGGAAATACGACGCTCCTCCGGGCGCGGTTGAAGCTCAGCCTCCAGCCCAACCAGCCGCGCCACCCATGCCAGAAGCGCCTCCGCCAAAGCCCAAGAAAAAATACAAGAAGCGTCCGCGCCGCAAACGCCCCTTAACTCCCGACGAACAATTCGCCCTCGTGCAGAAAGGCGCCATGATCCCAATCACTCACCACGAGCGCCTCTGCCTGGTCTGTAGGAATCCTCTCCGCGAAGCCATCGAAGAGGAGTTCATTCACTGGCATAGCGTCCAAGACATCGCCGAGCACTATGGCATTGAACCACGCACCATCTACCGGCACGCGAAAGCAGTCAACCTCTACGACCAGCGCGACCGCAACCTCCGCTTCGCCCTCGGACACATCATCCATCGCGCCCAAACCGTTCGCGCGAATGCCGACTCCGTCATCCGAGCCGTCCACCACTTCGCCCGTATCAATCGCAACGGCCAATGGGTCGAGCCACCCACCCACGTCGTCGTCTCCTCGGGCTCAGGCGTCTCGGAGCCGTCTTCGGATCCGCCCCCGGCCGACGCCATCGACGTCGCGCTTCCCGGTGTTCCAGGCGACGAATTGCCAGCCCTTCTCGACGGAGCGAGCCGAATAGAACATGATCCAAATGATTGAAAATAAACGCCCGGGCGCACCTCTAATCGACACTGACGCGAGAGGGCGGAATAGTCCTCCGCGCTCCGTTCGCGGCGGCACCCCGCCCGCTCGCGCGAACAATTTCTTGAATCTCGCGAGCGTCTTCGCTAGGTTGGTTCCGTGACCATCGACGAAAAATACGACGTCATCTGCATCGGCGCCGGCCCCACCGGACTCGCCTGCGCGATCGAGGCCGAGCGCAACGGCTTGCGCCCCCTCGTAATCGACAAGGGCGCCCTCTGCAACTCGCTTCTCAACTATCCCGTCAACATGACGTTCTTCACCACGCCCGAACGCATGGAGATCGGCGACATCCCGATGACCGTCTCTGGCGGCAAGCCCACTCGCGTCGAGGCGCTGAAATACTACCGCCGCACCGTCGAGCACTACGCCGTCCAAACCCGCCTCTACGAAAGCGTCCAGCGCATCACCGGCTATGACGGCGAGTTCGTCGTTCAGACGCAAACGGAGCTAGGTGCCCGCAATCTCTACCACGGCGCGAAAATCATCATCGCCACCGGATACTACGACCTCCCGAATTTCCTCAACATCCCTGGCGAAGATCTGCCCCACGTTTCGCACTATTTCACGGAAGCTCACCCGTACTGGAATCAGGAAGTGGTCGTCATAGGCGCCAAGAATTCCGCCGCCGAAGTGGCCTTGGATCTCTTTCGCAGCGGCGCCAAGGTCACCCTCGTGCATCGCGGCCCCGAGCTCGGAAAAACCCTGAAATACTGGGTGAAACCCGACATGGAAAATCGTATCCGCGCCGGAGAAATTAAGGCCATGTTCTCTACGCACGTCACCCGCATTGAGCCAGGCAAGGTTTGGGTGAAGAATTCAGGACCGGAACATCCCATCCCCGCCGTCCATGTCTTCGCGATGACCGGCTACCACCCGGATTTCGAATTTCTGGAAAAGCAGGGCATTGATCTGGATCCTCAAATTCGCTCTCCCAAATGCGATCCCGACACTCTAGAGACAAATGTCCCAGGCATCTACGTTGCCGGTGTCGTCGTGGGCGGCAAAAAGACTTCGGACATCTTCATCGAAAACGGCCGCTTCCACGGTCGGCAAATCATCGCCGCGATCTCGGGCCGGGGCAAAATCGACGAGCCTGCTCCTGTCGCTCCCCCCGGTGAATGATCGCGATTTGCCCGCTTCGCGTAACTTTGTTAAAGTGAGGTTCCATGCCGTCAATCGTCAGAGAAGTCGGCGAGACATTTGTGACGCTCTTCAAAGGTTTCAGCGTCACCCTCCGGACCATGTTTGGGAAGACAACCACCGAGAGCTTCCCGGAGGTCCCGCCCACCGTCCAGGCGCGCTATCGCGGCATACACGTCCTTCAGCGCGACGAGAACGGATTCGAGAAATGCGTCGCCTGCTTCCTATGCTCCGCCGCGTGCCCTGCGAACTGTATCTATATTGAGGCTGCCGAGAATACTGAATCCAAACGAATCTCGGCGGGCGAGCGTTACGCAACCGTTTACAATATTGATTATTCGCGCTGCATCTTTTGCGGCTACTGCGTCGAGGCGTGCCCCACCGATGCCATCACTCATGGGCATTCCATTGAGCTCGCCCCGTACGATATCAACGCGTTGATTTTCCGGAAGGAACAACTCCTCGAACCGTGGCCGCCGCGTAATCCATCCTCGTAACATCGCCACAGAACTTCGTTCATCGATCACCGCCGAACTGAAGCCGCGCAAATCCTTCAGTCACTTTTCAAAAGTCACTCGTCAATTGATCCTGCTCACCAAATGATGCGCCTGCTCCGCAGCCTTCATGAGACCCGACTTCTGGCGCGCACCGCGCGCCACTTTTTTGGTCCGCCCCTCTTACTCTCTCGCCGCTAATGCTTAGTTTATGTTGGAAGAAACTGAATGAATTCACAACTGAGTTCGCGAAGCGTGCGCGACTGCGTTGTTGCAGTTGCGAGTCTGTGCTGTCGAACTTGGTTGTCGCAAATTGTGAAATTCAATTTACCGAAGTCAGCGCGCGTGGGCTCATCTCGCAGATTGGCGGATCTCGTGACACATGGAACTTTCGTCGCTGCTGCCGTCCGGTTTCAGCCTCGGGAATCTCGATGTACGCCCTGCAACCCGGAAAATCGGCCGCATTCGCAGCGCAACAGGCGCTCCCGTAGCGAATTCGATTTCGTTGTCGAAACATTTGCGCGATTCAAATTCGAGGAGGCCACGCAGCCGGTCAACGGCGCATTGGATCGGCCGTGTGTCGATTTCAGAAGGTCGCGGCGCGAGCATTCACGCGAATTCGCCGGCGAATTGGAGTTCCGAACGATGTGTGGGATAGGCGCGGGTATCGCGGATCAGCAACCCGTTAGGGACCAAATCGAAAAGCCGCCGTGTCCGAATCCAGCGTGACGGCGCCGAAGAAGCGAAAACAATGCACGCATCTCACAACGTCAGAAAGCCGGCGCAAATCGCCTCGCGCAAACGGCAGCCGGCCCTATCGCTTTGCTGCATGAACGTTGCGGCCCCGGACGGCAAATCAACGTTCGCACGTTTAAGCGGGCAAGCGAATCTTCCGTGCTGTTTGCGACAGTCGCCGACACTTTCCGTTCGAGCGACGAAATCGAACTTGCCCGCGATGCGTAAGCACGACATGCGCGTGTTGGCATCGCCTCTGTTGACGGAAAAACGCGCACTTCGGCGAAATGAGCGGGCATGTCCTCTCGCGCGTGGCCGGCAGGGCGCGGTCTCCTATGGCGCGCGTTGGAGTCCTTTTCGGCCGCAAAGTTCCGCAGACGTGTCCGAAAAGTTGCCGACTCGCGCTGCACAAAATATTCGAGTTCGTGCAGAGAGTTTTCCTCGTCTTGCGCGAACGGCGGCTTCCGCGCGGAGAGTGCCGCGGTCGTTCCGCGCAAACACCCTCTGCCGGCGCGGTTTTCAAGCAGTTTCGCTTTTTTCATTTCGGAAGATTCTTGAGGTTCTTCTGGTTTTCGCCCGTCAGCGCAGAGCACGAGTGGACGCGCGGCCTGCCGCAGCTTCGGCCCACTCGGCTCGCTCGCATTTTTCTCCGTCTCTCCCGCCTCCCCAACCTCTGCTTCGGATTCTTGCTCGCCGCTTGGCGGAAGGAACGAAAGGTCGATCTGCTTCAGCGGGACAGGTTGCGCCATCGCCGCCTGGAGCCCGTTTCGGGCGTGCGCCTGCTTCGACTCCAGAATCCAGCGCGCGAGTCGCGCGTCAACCTCGGTATCGATCCAGCCTTGCAAAATCTGCTGCACTTCTTTTCGGTAATTCGACGCTTCGTTCAAACGCGACAGCTCGAAACTTTCCAGCGCGACCTTTGAGCAACCGGCCAAGTATTCAAGCGGCGGACGAGTGACACCCATGAAAAAAAACCTCCGTTCCTTTCAATCTTGCTTTCACCCTAGATTCCGAGAGGGGAGACGCGCGCGGAGAATAACAAATAATGTCCATCTCGCAATAGTACT
>DATDMO010000394.1:0-9873 GCA_036518755.1 Candidatus Acidiferrales bacterium
GACACCGGATCCATCTGTGTTGGAGTTACGCCGGCGACGGAGGTTCGCAATCGGATTAGCGGGGGGCATGATTGGCATCCTTGGGCTGATCGTGACAGTTACCAGTATCAACAAACCTCCTGCAGGGGACGATTCCGGCGCCCCGGTCCAACCAATCTCGCCGCGAGCCGCAGCGTTGCCTGAAAAAACACCTCAGACGAGACAGACTGTGCAAACTGGGCGCGCTGTGCGGGACGCGCGACCACGAACCGGTTCGACCGGTGCCGACTCCGATGGCCCGGTGCCAGTTGTGCGCGTCGCCGTTGCGCCCGTGCATCAAGACGGCGGAATCATAGAGAGTCTGAAGGCTCTGCTCGGCTTGGACGTCGCCAATACAATTGACCCCGAGACAGCGGCCTTGCCGGTATGGACGGTTCGGCATAGCGGATTCTATTATTGCGCGCGCAGTCCGGATTTCAGGACGCTGGAGCCGGGGGCCATCATGACGCAAGGTCAGGCGCTTCAAAGCGGATATCAGCCGAAGCTTGGTGATTACTGCAAATAAACGTTCCTCCGTTGCATCCTGCGGGCGTTCCTGGGGCGTCTAAGCCGTCGATAGCTCGGTGACGGTGTGAGAAGCGGTTGAAAGCAGCGGCACTCACGTTAAGTAGATTTGAGGGAACGGATGCACAGAAGTTTTATCGACCGGTTGTTGTTACCCGCCATTTTCGGCTTAACTACCATCATCGCTGCTTTAGTGCTTTGGCAGTTGTTACTCACCAACCGGCGCGTTGAGATTCAGACCAACACGAAAGAACAGGCCCTATTTGTAAAAGCCAAGACGGAATCGGAATTGAGCGCGCGCGTTCTTTCGCTGGAACGCTTGGCGGGGCGCTGGCAGGAATCAGGGCATTCTGCCGACCAAGATATGGAGTCCGATGCGAGCCTGGTGATGAGCGGCTACCCAGCCTATCAGGCCATCGAATGGGTGGATCCGACGTTCCATGTGATTTGGGTAGAGCCTCAGAGAGGGAATGAACGCGACATTGGCGCGAACCTGAGCCTCGACTCGCAGCAGCGCACCAAGCTTCAAGACGCGATCAGCAGCGGAAACGTGACCGCGACGTCCCCAACCGACTTGCGACAGGGCGGCCGGGGCTTCCTGGTCTTCGTCCCAGTGAACTCGCACAAGCAATTGCGGGGTTTCCTGGTTGGCGTGTTCCGCTACCAGGCACTGCTTTCCTCCATCCTTCAGGACGTTGCGCCCGATTATTGGGTCGTTGTTTCCGATGGTGAGGAGAAGATCTACAGTCGCACCCCTCCCGAACCCGCTCGAGAAGGGCCCTATGCTCAGGAAGCCGGTATACAAGTCGAGGGGCTCTCCTGGCGAGTGAAGGCTTGGCCCAAGACTGGAGTAGTTGCGTACGCTCGATCGCCTTTGCCTGGGTTGGTTTTCGGCGGAGGCATCCTGATGGCGATTGTGCTTGGATTCGCTGTGTATATGTCGGAATCGTCGATGCTCCATGTTAGAAAACTTCAGGCTTCAAATCTTGAACTGGAAAAGGAAATTGCCGGACGCGAGCAAGCCGAGGAAGCGCTCCGCCAGGCGCAAAAGATGGAGGCGGTCGGCCGGCTGGCGGGTGGCGTGGCTCACGACTTCAATAACGTGTTGATGGTCATCCGCGGCCAAGCTTCGCTCTCGTTGAACGCCCCTGGCCTTAGTTCCGCGCTGCGTCAGGAGTTGACGGAAATCGTGAAGGCCGCGGACAGAGCCTCTTCATTGACGAGAAAACTTCTGGCCTTCGGCCGCAAGCAAGTACTGCAGGCGCGCGTGTTGGATCTGAATACGCTAGTTACTCAGATGGCGGAGATGTTGCCCCCCGTGCTCGGTGAAGACATCATTCTGAAGATGAATCTTCATTCCCATCTGGGCCACGTCAGGGCCGATTCGGCGCAACTGGAACAGGTCATCATGAACCTCGTGTTCAACGCGCGAGACGCCATGCCGGATGGCGGCGAGTTGACGATCGAGACCGGGAACTGCGACCTGGATGAGGCGTGGATCAGCACGCACCCGGGAATGCGAGCCGGTCCTCACGTGGTGCTGAGCGTGCGCGACACGGGGCATGGCATGGACGAAGCCACCCAAGCGCACCTCTTTGAGCCTTTCTTCACTACAAAGGACAAAAGCAGGGGTTCTGGACTCGGCTTGGCGACTGTTTACGGAACAGTAAACCAAAGCGGCGGTTGCATCACCGTTTCCAGCAAAGCTGGATCGGGGACAACATTTCAAATCTACCTTCCGCGAGTTGAGGAACCAGTTGAGGCCGTCGCCGACGCGCCAACGCCGCTGGTTCGCTTCCTTGGACACGAAGAAAGAGTTCTCGTTGTGGAAGATGATGACGCCGTGCGACGCATGACGCGCGAGTTTTTGCAGCTGAGAGGATACACCGTCCTGGAGGCGAGGGGCGCCATGGATGCGATTCAGTTCGTGGAATCCGACAACGGGGCGATCGACTTGGTTCTCACCGACGTGGTCATGCCCGGAATGAAGGGGCGCGAATTAGTTGATCGGCTGGCGAAGCTGCGCCCGGGCCTGAAGGTGCTCTACATGTCCGCGTATACGGAAGACGATGCCATCAATATTGGGATTCTGAACCCTGGGACGGCTTTCATTGAGAAACCCTTTGGTCCGGACGACCTGGCTGGCAAGGTGCGAGACGTCCTGATGGGGACGATCCACGTTCCCGCGGCCGGTAGTCAGAGCTGATTTGATCGGGCTTTGTTCCGGACGCGCGGATCGCGCGTTTGACCGCACCTCAAGCATTCGCTATGATGACTTCGCGGGGTGGAGCAGCCTGGTAGCTCGTCGGGCTCATAACCCGGAGGTCGCTGGTTCAAATCCAGCCCCCGCAACCATTTTTTCTTCTCTCGTTTCTTTCCGTTCTGAGCCCGAAGAGAGGGCAGTCGTCTATTTAGTCCTCGGAAGCAATCACCTACAAAAGCACAGGTGCATCGTGCAGAGTGCCTACGGAGACACCCGCGATCCTGTAAAATGATTGTCAAAGGACATCAGTTGCCGGTCACTGATGAGCGGACTGCATCCCAATCAATCTCTTACGCGTTTCTGCCTGCTGGCGGCCGCAGCGATGCCGATTATATATATCGGCACCGAGGTCGCGGCCGCACCTTTCTATCCGGGATACAGCTTTTCCCAGCAATCCGAGAGCATGCTCGGTACGCATTTCTCAAAACATCCGGGGATTTTCAATGTAGGACTCATGCTTGCCGGATTTGCTGCACTCGTCGGAGCTTTCGGCTTGTATCGATCATTTCGCGCAAGAAATCATCCTCTGCCGAGTTTGGTCCTTGGTCTTTCAGTCGCGTGCACAGGTGTCCTGTGTATAAGGTCGGGCATGTTTCCGATGCCGGATCCTCGCCATAATTCCTGGGGATTTCTGCACTACGTTACATTCATCATGCCGTTCCTGATGCTGGTCGGACTTTCGAAGCAGAGCCATAGCTCGGGCCTGAGAGCGTATCTCGCAGGCTGCATGACGTTCTTGGTGATTCTCGGCTTACTGATCGGTCGCGGAAGTCAGATTTCCTGGCTCGCACGGGGGACAGTCCAGCGGCTTATTAGCTTGGCGACATTTGTCCCTATCGGGGTCGTCGGCTTTTTCTTCTGGCGAGAATTGCATAGAGAATCACCGGACTAGCCGCATTCGATATAGGCAGGAGACTTGAACCAAGCCTTGCAATGGCTTGGGCGGGCAGGGCGATTCTTCTATACTCGGAGTACAGTAACAATCGAGGAGAAACGACGATGAGTGTCAACGGCGCGCAGCCGCTTATGCGCCGCAAGGTGCTTGATGCGGTTAGAAGCCGGCAATCTCATCCCGTGAAGGCGGAACACCGCCGCGAGCGCGCTCCACACATCGACGCGTTGATCCGGCTGGTTCCTGTGCGCGTGGTGCGTGTGGCGGATTTGATTCTTCGCATCGGCACGCTTACCTGGGATCGTTTCGGCTTGAAGAACACGGATTTGCGAATCCTGGCGATGCTGGGCGCGTATCAGCCGATCTCCGTGAACGAGATCAGCCGCAAAACGCACATAGACAAGGCCTGGATCAGCCGCTCGTCAAGAAGTTTGCTGCGCCGCAAGTTGATTACGAAGTCGGCGCACCCGGCCGACAGCCGGGCTTGGTCGCTTGCCTTAACAAAAAAGGGTGAGGCGCTTTTGCGCAAGATCGCGCCGGTCGCGCAGGAGTATCAGCGCCAGCTTTTGCAGGGACAGCGAAGCCGCGACGTCGAGCGTGTGCTCGATTTGCTCAAGGCTCGCGCCGAAGAAATGTTTCAGCGCGCGATGCAAGAAAAGAACGGCAGCTCCCGTCGCCGCTAGAAGCTGGTTGTGTGGCACGGCCAAGCCTGGCTGTGCGCCTACTGTTTGCCTCGGCGGACCAACGCAGGCAAGAATGCCTGCGCCACAAAGCACTCACAGGCCAATTGAGTCATTACCAGAAAAACGGTTGTTTTGACAACGACATAGCCGAGGCTTACGATTGATCGCATCGCGCACAACGAATGCGCATTTATGGAGGATGCCATGGAGCAAAACGAGAAACGGACGGTGCTGGATCCGCGCGGGCAGCCTTCCGGAATTTTCGGGCGGCGCTTGGACGCGCAGTCGAATCCGCGAGCGATCCTCGATCCTTTCGAGCAGCCCAGCGGCGAGATCAAACCCATGTCCATGGCGCCGCGCCTCAGTTCGCTCGACGGCAAGACCATTTATCTGGTGGAAACCGGATTCGCCGGCAGCTTCGAATTCTTGCAGGAACTTCAGGATTGGTTTGCGAGAAACTTGCCGAGCGTGAAGACCGTGATCCGGCACAAGCGCGGCACGATGTTCACCGACGACCCGCAACTGTGGGCGGAAATGAAATCGAGCGGCGCCGACGCGGCGATTCTCGGTGTCGGCGGTTGAGAGGCCTGTTCGGCGAGTGTCGCCGATTACGCCACAACGCTTGAGGACGAGCACGGCATTCCGACCGCGCCTCTGGTGACCGCTCGATTCGCGGATTTTGTGGAACGCAACGCGAGGGCTCGCGGAACGCCGCTGCGCTTTGGATTTCCTCCGTATCCGGTGGTGGGCATGTCGCGCGCCGTGCTGCGCCAGTACATTGAGGGAAACGATCCCATCACGTCGAAGCCGTTCATGCAGGAAGTAACCGAGGCGCTCACCTCGCCGCTGACCGAAAAGGAAAAGCAGCCGACGATTATTCGCAAGCTGCGTCGCCCGCGCCTGCTTTTTCCCGACACCGAAGAAAATCTCTATCGCAAGTTCATCGAAAATGGATGGACGGATGGCCTGCCCTTCGTGCTTCCCACCGAGGATCGCGTCGCCGAGATGCTCACGGGAACGGATCACGATCGCGACGAGATCGTCGGCCGGATGATCATCACCACTCATCAGGAGAAAATGGAATACACGGTGGAAAAAGTGGCCGCCATCGCGGTGATGGCCGGAGCGCGGCCCGAACATTTTCCAGTGATCCTGGCACTGGCCGCAACACAGGAACCATCGATGCCGAGTTCCACCACGTCGTGGGGCCGCATGGTGATCGTGAACGGGCCGATTCGCAACGAAATCGGTATGAATTGCGGCACGGCAGCGCTCAGTCCGTTCAATCTGGCGAATTCGGTGATCGGAAGGGCGTGGACGCTGATGAGCATCAACTTCGGCGATGCGCGCGCGGGCGAAAACTTCATGGCGACCTTCGGCCACAATCTGAACTACAACAATATGTGCTGCGGCGAAAACGAGGAGCTCAGCGTTTACGAGCCATTCCACGTGCAGAAAGGATTCCGCGCGGATGAAAGCATGGTGAGCATTTTCCGCGGATGGAACATGCTCAACTTCGGAATCGGCTCGGCGAAAGAAATGGCGCACGTCATTTCCACATTCGGGTCGATGGGCACCAGCATTACATTCGTTGTCGATCCGCTGGTGGCCAAAAGCCTGCGGGCGGAGGGTTTCAAAACGAAGCGCGACGCGTGCAAGTGGATCGTCGAAAATTCACACGTGCCCGCGGGGCATTACTGGGAAGGGCAGATGCAATCGGGTTTTGCAGCGGGACTGGCGAAGCAGGGCGTTGAGCCGTTTGCGTCGTGGGCCAAGCTGCCCAAGGACGCGCCGATTAATCCGCGCCGCTCGGCCGATGACATCAACATTATCGTCGTCGGCGGCGAGACGAATCCGATGTGGATCACCACGGACTTCATGCACACGCGAAGTGTCTCGATTGATAAGTGGATACCGAAAGGGGGAATCCGCCGCGACGCGAAGCCGTTGCGCATGCCCGCGCCCGTAATCTGCAAGGACGGCACCTGCGGCATTCCCGAGGCCGCCCCGAATGCCGAACCCGTCACCGCCTCGGATTAGGCAGAGTATTCAGCTCGGTGAGCAGGTCGGCGAAAATCCATGCTGCTCCGGCAATCTCGAAGGTCTCGAGGTTTTCGCTCCAATTGGTATGACTGCGGGGATCCGAAAGAACCAACGGTACCCACACCAGCAGCCCGAAGAGTATGAGCATCACCGTCAGCAGGCGAGTGGCGGGAAGCGCCGCGCGATTCGTAAGAAGAGCCACAGCTGCGAGTCCGAAGAAAACAGTCGTCATTACCGCCCAAAACATCTGGCTTGGCGGAAGCCACTTCGGAACCAGGGTGGCGGTGGCCTGAAGATAAAACGCCTGTTCGAGCGTGAACGAGGCGGTACAGATGCCCAAGAGAATGCGGCCGATGTGGCGAAGCGTTTCCGGCGACCATGCCGATGACGCGTGCGCATAAACGATCGCCGCCCCGGTCAACAGAGAGAACTGCTCGAAGAAGTTGCCCCAGCTGGTGTAGATCAGCGGTTTGGCGACGATCCCCGGCACGCACATCAAGCTGGACGCGAGATAGGCCGCGCCGAGGACGGCTGCGCCCGGTTTAGCGAGCCGGCGGAACTGAATCGCAGCGCCGCCCAAGATCTGGGCAGCGGCGGCGGCGTAGATCACGTAACGCAACGGATGCGGGCCGCTGTAGTCGTGCCAGGCCAGCGTGACGACACCAAAGGCCAGGCTCGCCAGTCCAAACACGTGACGGCCGGGGCTCCAGCTGGGCGTTGATACGCTCATCGTCTAGGACAGGATAGTATCGGGTTTACCCAAAGTACCTTGGCAATCCACAGTGTACACAGCATCGAGCGAATGGGTCGTTGAAAGAAAACAACCAAGTAATGAAAAACGGTTGCCCGCAACGTGGGCTCAGCCACTCCGACAATCGACTCCCCGCGATGATGAGCAGAATGAGCCACAGAAGAGCTATGATCGAACCGGTCGTACCGTGACGATAAAAAGCCAGGACTCCGAATAACATACCGAGCAACCATATCCCGGGAAACAAGCCTACGAGCAGAAATAGGCATTGATTCCTCCGTTTTCTGCATTCGCGCCAAGCTGGTCCGTAATTGCTCATTGGGCTGAGAACGCGCGATATTACTACGCTTGTCGCCGCCTGTGTTTTGCGGTCGCCTAATGAAAAGAGCCTCGTCCGGGTGTCAAACTTCCGCTGAGCCATCAGCGGGAGCTGGGCAGTTCGTCAGCCCGCAAAACCCCAGGGTTGACGGGCTGACGAACTAGGATCGTAGTCCCGAGGTGCCACCCGAGGTTCCAACTCGGGCAAATGCGACAGGAACCGCAGGTGAACGTTGAAGCTCGGACGGTCTGGCTGATTGTCAGCTACTCGGAGTTTGTTTGAAGCCCCATCGGCCGGTTGGGCCCGCCCCGTTATCAGGCATGAGCCCGAAGCGCGGATTGTTTGAGCCAGTCGGCGAAACGCGTTTGGCTGAGCCGCGCGTCATCGCCCGGAATGAGCGCGCGCTCGCTAACCTGTATGCCGTAGTAGCGCGCCTGCGGGTCAGCGACAACTTTGCGCGGATCATTCCATGCGGATAGAGCTTGCCGGGCCAGTTCATCGAGATGAAACTTTTCCGGCCCGCCTACCTCAACAGTGCCGTTCACAGGCTTGCCCACCGCGACCCTCGCAACCTCACCGGCCACATCATCGGCTGCCATAGGCTGAATGAGCGCGGATGGCAGGCGCACCGTGTTGCCCTCGGTGGAAAAATCGGCGATGCCCTTGACGAATTCGAAGAATTGCGTCGCGCGGACAATGGAGTAGGGAATTGACGAAGCTTTGATCAAATTCTCCTGAGCGATTTTCGCGCGGAAGTAGCCGCTTTCGAGCAAACGCTCGGTCCCCACAACTGACAATGCAACGTGATGCTTTACGCCTGCGGCCCCTTCACTAGCGAGCAGGTTACGGGTTGATGTCTCGAAGAAGTTCATCACCGCCGCATCTTCCCACGAGGGGGAGTTCGATACGTCAACCACCACCGCCGCACCCTTCAGCGCTTCGGGCAGTCCTTCGCCGCTGAGAGTGTTGACACCCGAGTTAGGTGACGCCGCCAGCGCCTCGTGTCCCTGCTCACGAAGCTTGTTAACGAGCCTTGATCCGATGAGTCCAGTGCCGCCAATCACTACGATCTTCATAGTTCCTCCTTTACTCGACTTCTTGAGTCCGAAAATGTCGGGGCTTCACTATCCACAAGGAATGGATGAACTGAATGGGCGGCCGGACGCCTTTATTTTCAAATATTCTAGGTCGAGTTCCGATAGGTCGGCTCATCCGGACATTCCAAGTAACGCTCACTTTTGCGGTAAGCGCGTTATTCGGGAGTTTAGTCGGTGTGGTACGATGCGCCGCGTGATGTTTCGGAGAGAGAATCTGGCAGTCCGCGAAAATAACTCGCTCGGTTTCAACTGTGCCGGCGCAGTATCGGTGCGAATGAAGAAGAATGAGGATCATGGCCATGAGTAACAACCCCCAAAAAGAGAAATACGTAAAACGCCACAACGACGGGAGCATTTGGGCCAAAGGAACCATGATCAATGGCGTCGCCGAGGGCTATTGGGAGTGGTTTCGAAAGGAAGGCACCAAAATGCGCTCCGGCTATTTCAAGAGCGGCAAACAAACCGGGAAGTGGACTACGTACGACAGGAAAGGCAAAGTTTATAAGGTAACGGATTTGAGCCGCGTCAACTTCTGAACATTCGGATAGCCGTCCATTTGAAGCAGTGCTCGATTTCGAGGCAAATGCGCTGACTTTATCTCCAGGCGTCGATCGAGGCGCTCTTTTCCGGCATGAAGTCCGTCGCGAACCAGACGCTCGCCGTCTTGCCGCCGACCACCACCGCGTGGATGTTTTTCGGATTCGTGAACGGCTTGATGGGCGTGTCGCCGGGGAGTTTTCTCCAAGTTGCGTAAGGCTCAAGACCCTGCGCGCCGAGCGGACCTAGCATGCTCGATACGATGGAATTTCCCCAATACGATTCGGCGGTTTTCTGGACATTCTGCGAGAGCCACTCGGCGAGTGCAGCCTTGGTCGTGAAGCCCTGCACGTTGTTGAGCAACTCCGCAACCGATGGGTCCATGATGAGCGTGGCGCTCATTCCCGAAAGCGAAGACATGTAGTCGCGCATCAAGTTTTGCGGAGCGTAATGCTGCTCCACCCAGCCCGTGCTATTGATGAAGTTCCAGCCGGTGAAAACCGTGAGCATGCTGTCGGTCGCCTTGTGTCCCATTTGGACGTGCAGCGGCTGCCAGCCTGCGGGAAGAGCTTCCTCGTTCTCAGCGAAGCACAGATTGTCGTATCGCAGAGGATTGCTGAGCGAAGCGAAACCGGTCACGCCCTCCTGATAGCCCTGGATCACTTTGTGGATGAGCGTCTTGCATCGGCCAATCACGGAATTCGCGTCGTTGTCCGGACCCAACGCGCCCAGACCGGAATTCATC
>DATDMO010000395.1:0-7117 GCA_036518755.1 Candidatus Acidiferrales bacterium
CAGGGGTTTGGCCGGTTGATCCGCTCCAAGACGGATCGCGGCATTCTCTCGATTCTGGATAACCGCATCCGGCGGATGCAATATGGTAAAATTTTCCTCGAGTCCCTGCCCGAATACACAACCACGCAGGACCTCGCGGAAGTCGCGCGCTTCATGGAAAATCATTCGCAATAGCGCCGTTCTTCGGCGAGAAGGATACTCATGTACGAAGTCAGCGTTGATGAGACATTTGCCGCCGCACACAACCTGCGCGATTACCACGGCAAATGCGAGGATTTGCACGGACACAACTACAAGGTCCGCGTGGTGTTGGCGGGCAAAGAACTCGATCCGGCCGGCCTTTTATACGATTTCGTTCACCTCAAGCAGGTGATCCAGGACGTAATTCGCCAACTGGACCACAAGTATTTGAATGAGCTTGCGCCTTTCGATAAGCTGAATCCGTCTGCGGAAAATATCGCGCGGCATATCCACGACCAGGCCGCCAAGCAGCTTCACGAGATGCCGAATGGCGCTGCGGTGGCGAGCGTAACGGTCTGGGAGACGGAAACATCGGCGGCCACTTTCCGCCCCTAAATGCTGCCCTTGCGGAGCTTCATGGCTGGCTTTTCATGGTTATCACGGAAATCTTCAAGTCGATCCAAGGCGAAGGAACCCGCGCGGGTCTGCCCTGCATTTTCGTTCGTTTAACAGGTTGCAACCTTCGTTGCACTTGGTGTGACACGGCGTATGCATTTCACGGCGGCACAAAGTACAGCACTGACGAAATCGTCGAAAAGGTCCATTCTCTTGCCGGGGATCCTCGAACCGCCACCCGCTTGGTGGAAATCACGGGAGGCGAGCCGTTGCTGCAGCCTGAGACTCCCGACCTTGCCGAGAAGCTGCTAGCGGCCGGTTATACGGTGATGATTGAGACGAGCGGCGAAAGATTCATCGGTGGCCTGCCGCGGGCGGTGATCAAAATCGTGGATGTTAAGTGCCCCGACTCCGGAGAACCCAACACATTCAATATGGCCAACCTCGAGGCTGTGGGACCGGGCGACGAAATCAAGTTTGTGATTGCCAGCCGCCGGGATTATGATTTCGCGCGCAATTTCACAAGGGAACATCGCCTGATACAACGCGTCCGCGAAGTACTATTCTCGCCTGTCTTCCCCGATCCGGAAGGTCAATGGCCGGGGTTGAATGCGCGAGAGCTGGTTGAATGGATTCTCGCCGACGGTCTTGCTGTGCGTCTGGGACTGCAGTTGCATAAATTCGTCTGGGATCCGGCAACAAAGGGTGTCTAACTGACATCGATGGTGGCAAAGCCTAAAGCCGTAGTGCTGCTGAGCGGGGGAATGGATTCGTGTGTCACTGCGGCGATCGCGGCGCAGACGCACGACCTCGCCTTGCTGCACGCGAGCTACGGCCAGCGCACCGAGGAACGCGAGCGCCGCGCCTTCGAGGAAATCGCGGAGTTCTTCTGCGTGCGTGAACGGCTGATTGTGCGATTTGACGCCTTCAAACAGATTGGCGGTTCGGCCATTACCGACGAACGGATCGCCGTGCCGGAAACGGGCGAGGCCCTCGCGTTGGGATCTCGAATTCCGGTCACCTACGTGCCGTTTCGCAACGCGCATTTTCTTTCAGCGGCAGTAAGCTGGGCCGAAGTAATTTGCGCGAGCGCGATCTACATTGGTGCTGTTGCGGAAGATAGCTCCGGTTATCCCGACTGCCGGCCGGAATATTATCGGGCGTTCGAAGCGCTGATTCGCGAAGGGACGCGCCCTGAAACTCGCATTGAAATCGTCACGCCGGTGATTGCCATGCGAAAGAGCGAAATCGTTCGCCGGGGCTGCGACCTTGGGGCGCCGCTGGAGCGAACCTGGTCCTGTTATCAATCGAATGACGAAGCCTGCGGGACGTGCGATAGTTGCCGCCTTCGCCTTCACGCGTTCGACGAGGCGGGGGTGCGTGACCCTATCGCGTATCGAGCGCAAGTTGCGCGATAATGAACCTATGGGGACCGAGCAAGTCGAGTGGATCCGTCGGTGGGGGGATTCAGCATTGCGTTGATTTCGGGGAGGGGGAAATGATGAGACGATTGATTCCTGCTTGGATTGTACTGGCTATCGCACTTCTTTTGCCTTCGATTGCAGCCGCGCAGGACGTGCGCGTGACCGGCCAGGTTATGGACCGCGACGGGAAGCCGTGGCCCGGCCTTACCGTGGTTATCAAGAGCGATTCGGGGCGTACTTTCACACTCAAGACCGACAATCAGGGAAAATTCAGCCAGATCGGTCTAACGCCCGGTGTGTATAGCGTCACAGTGATCAGCCAGGCCAATAACCTGAACTACACGGAAAAGCATCAATTCTCCTCCGGAGAGGACAACGACGTAACAATCAATTTCAAAGCCATTCTTGCTCAGCAGTCCGCAAATCCCGAGCAGGAAAAGAAGAAGGAGGAAGCAGCCAATCAGTTCAAAAACATGAAGGCTCATGTTGACGCCGGCGTAGCAGCACTCAGCAGCGCCGAAGATGTCCGCAAACAACTAAAGGCGGCCTCGGCGGACCAGAAAGCCGCCCTCGAGAGTCAGATGAAGACTGACTACCAGACCGCGGTCACTGAGCTTCAGCAAGCCGAACAGGCCGCTGCCGCCAACCCCAAAGACACCAAGAATCATGCCATCATCCTGTCCGACCTCGGCGTTGCCTATAGCAATTCGGGGCAGTATGACCAGGCGGTCAGCTCCTATCAAAAAGCTATTGAGCTGAACCCCCAGGCGGGCTACTACAATGGCTTGAGTTCTTCCCTGGCAAATTCGGCGGCAGCACAGACCGATCCTGCGGCCGTCACTTCCAAAATCGCCGACGCCGGCGCCGCCTGCGACAAAGCCAGCGCCCTCCAAACGCCGCCGAATCCAACCGATACGGCTCGATGCTGGAAGAATATCGGAATTGTCCTCAGCAACAAAGGAGACCTGAAAAACGCGATCGCCCCTCTGCAGAAAGCCACTCAGGCTGATCCAAAAGACGCTCAGGGATGGTACTTGCTCGGAAGTGCTTATACCGGCACGATTGACTCAAAGCAGGAAGGCGACAAGATGACTTACATCATTCCACCCGGCACCAACGACGCATATCAAAAGTGCATTGACGCGGACCCCAATGGGCCGTACGCGCCGCAGTGCAAATCAATGCTGGATTCGCTGGCTCAGATGAGTGGTGGTGTAAGCACAATGGTAGGCGAGCGCAGAAAGAAGGAGAACAAGAAATCCCACTAATACGATGAGCATTTTCTCCGCGCGACGGCCGTGATTTGGCGCAACATCCGTTTTGCTATCTTGCTGTTTTTATATTCTGCCGGTCGAACGTGGAGTAAATTCGCGAATGATCTGTCCGCGGTGCCGCAGCGGCGATTGCTATCGTTCACGTCGCAGTGGCGCAATCGACATTCTCTGTAGGTTTATCGGACTGAAGCCCTGGCGATGCTATACCTGCGGTTTTCGCTTTTATGCTCGCCGAGTGGCCGCCGCTTTCTCTCACTACGCTCATTGCTCGCGCTGCGGTAACTTGGATCTGCAGCGCGTCGCACCCGACCGCGTGCCGCCGGGTATCCTGGCATCCATCGAGCGACTCCTCGGACTGCCTGCCTACCGTTGCAGTCCATGCCGCGTGAAATTCTTCAGCATCCGTCCCCATCGCCGCATTCTTCCCTCGACGATGCCGTTAACCGATCCTGGTAACGCCGATTCTTGAGGGATGCAAAAGTGACTGGAAGAAATCGTGGGACCTCCATGCGGCCCTGGCGGAGCGGTTTGCGCCTGTAGTGCAAAAGCCCTCGATTTCAATCTGCATCGCCGTGGCTTGAGTCCGGACTCCCGAGCGAGAGTAGCAAGCGTCGCAGTTTTGACCGGTCCTCGATCGCCATGCCGACCGCCTCGAAGCCCGCCTGACGCGACCGCACGAATCGCACCACAGCCTGCATGCTGATCGAACGCAACCCCGCCGGAATCTTGAGGGTCGCTTCAGTTCCCACCGCGACCTGAGTGTCGCCGCTCAAAAGACCGCCCTCGAGGCTCAGCACAGTGACTGCCGAAGAAAATTTTCCCCGCGGCGAAGTGATCACTGCTGGCACACTCCGCGGCAATCGAACGCGCCGGTATCGCCGATGTCTCACCACGTCGCGCTCCGGCGCCGGATCGAGCGGTGCAAGCTCCATCACTTTGGCATCCAGCCCCGACTGCGGCAGAAACGCTCGCATCCATTGCTCGTCGAGCTTCATCAGCGATTGGGCCGCGGCCGTGCGAATTTCCTCCGGATAGGCCCAGCCAAACGCCTTGCGCGATTCCACCATTCGTCGAAGGCCCTCAATGGCGATGGTCGGGCGCATCCGGCCGAGCGCCTCGATGGCTTTTACTCGTAGGTACTCCGGCCCCCCAGCGAAGACATCCCCCTGGGCGAGCTGCAGTAGCTTGGGAGCCGTCTCAGGGTCGCCGCACATTCCGATTTCGTCGAGAGCCAGCGGCAGCACCGCGGTGTCGAATTTTTCCAGGAGGTTTGCCAACAAACGGCCGCGCTCCGGCGCTCCTCCGATCGAAAGCTGGCGCACCACAGCATCATGAAAACCGCGGCTGCCTTCGCGAAGCCGCGAAGCCAGTAAATCGTGAACGGCCTTCGCGTCGAGGCGGCTCAAGAGTCCCACAACGCTGGCGGCTCTGGCGGATGGTTGTGACTTGAGTACTTCCTGCAGGTGCCTCGCGCAGCTGCCGCCGACAGCCTTCGCCAATTGGACGACATTTTCCCGCTCGCTTTTCCGCCACGACCGCGCGAGACGCGTCGCAAGATGTTCGCTCGCCCCTTCCGGCAAGCGCCCCAGCACTGCGATCAGCCCATCTGGGATCGCCTCAGCGGTTACGGCTTCTTCGATGAATTCCGGAATCCTATTCGCTACCCCGATGCGGGGCCGAAGACTTTGTACCCAAGTAGGGCGTACTTCCTCCAGATCCGCCAGAGAATCCAGGGCCTGCTGCATTGCCCGGTAGTAGCGCCGGGATGCAGACTCCTGGCTTAGCCTTACGAACGCGGCGCTCAGCAGCGTCTGGAGTTCCGGGTCGGGTTCCACGGAAAGCTGTTGTCCGATTTGCCCCAATGCATCCTGCAGGCGCCGGCTCGCCCCCTTGCTGTAGAGTTCCGCCAGCTGGCCCAGCCCGATCGCGGCTTTCTTGCGTGCTCCTGCGTCCTTGTTGCGCACGCACGACGCATATTTCAACAGCACGTCCCCCGCGGCATCCGCTTCGCCTCGACCCAACAGTTCTTCCACGTATTGCTGCACGTTGCGCGGCGGGATGCACCATGCCTCCTCAGACATCAGCACCGCGCGCTTGCCCGATTCCGGCACGGCGGCCCAGAACTGCCGGTCCAGCAAGTCTGCATGGGATTCGACGGGCATCCCCGCGCTTGCCATCTTGTCCTCGCGCGCTTTCAGCAATTTTCGCAGCGTTTCGAGCTCGTGTCCCATCTTTTCCAGCATTTGCCGCACAGCATTCACGCGTACTTCGCCGCGCTGGAAGCGGTCCAGCGCGAACCGGATCGCCAGGCTCTCCGCCAGTCGCAACAGCATGTTTTCGTCGACTTTTGTCGAGGGCGTCTGCGCGGCCACAGTTGCGAGGGCCTGCCGCAACGTCACCTGCGCGTTCTGCGGCAATGACCCCAACTTCCGCTGCCACGCCGTCTGATCGAATCCTTCGGGTCTATCGCCCTGTGCGGCCTCCGCGAACTGCGCCAGCAGCCTCAGCAAGTTGTGCATCTCAGCTTCGCCAAGAGGTGGCAACCCGCCGGCGGTGCCGCTCGGGATCGCTGAGACGTATTCCCCGCCTCCCCCAGAGCCGCCACCCTCCAAACCTTCTGCGGCTCGAGTTGCCGAGCCTTCGGCAGGAGCGCCCCCGCCACCGGGGCCGCCTGGTCCCCCGTGGGACCCTTCCGCGGCAGCAATCAGCTGGATCATCTTCTCGGGATTACGAAACCATTCGTTCACGCTCGCCGCATCGGCGCCGAGGGTTTTCGCGGTAAGTTGCGCCGCCATTCGCGCTTCGGAAAACGCCGCGTCTTCGGCCACAAACCGAATCTCGTTAACGCGTATTCCTGACCCCGTGTCCTTGCCAAAATAATGTTCCAGGCGTTCGCTGAGCGAGCCTGCTTTCGGGCTCATTTCCATGAATGCCGTCGTGAGTCGCAAGAACTCACTGCGCTCCACTCTGGGCAGGAAGCAGATGCTTGCCACGCCTGCGGCATTTAGAAGGTCCGCGAAGCTGCGTTCGGCAGGCGTCGATTCCGTTGGCACACCGTCCAGCAGAAGTTGTGAGCCCGACGCCCCCAACAGCAAGCCGCTAGGCCCTGCCGCACGCACGGCTTCTCCAAGTTCCTTCCAGCTGGTCTCAAACTGGCCAACCGAGCGTGCGTGCTCTAACCCATAAAGTCTTGAGTACTTAAGCAGGATGTTCAGGCTTCTGACGAAGGCGCGGGCGTTTGGAACAGAAGATTCGCTGCTAGGTCCGGTCAGCCCACCAGTCACCGACAACATAGGCTCATTCTCGGTACAATTGTACTAGGACCTCTCGCTCGTAGAATGGTACGAATGTACTAATTTCCCAACTGACAACCGCCTTCAGTCTTAAACCGGCAGGCGAACTTCCACTTTCAAGTCTTTCATGACGGGCCTTACTCGCCGGATCACCTCGCTGGCCCAAAGCTTCTCGCTCAGGACGACGAGCGAACCGTCCTCAAATCCACAAATTGCGCAGAAATAATAGTTTGGGAATGCTTGGTGGTAGGCATCGGCTCCTCGCCGTGCGAGATCTCCCTCGAGCGCAGGGTCGGTGCCTTCGCCGGCAGTTAGCGCCCCGCCAGCGCGAACCCCGAACGTCTCGCTCTCGAAACGTCCTATCAATCCTTCCAGGGCAGCAAGCTCAGGCGCCCGGATCACAATCGACCGCTTGTTGGCCTCGCGATATTCAATCCCGCGCCCCTCGCAAAAATCGCGCACTCGATCCAGGTGGCTAAAAAAGTCCAGCGCCCAAGGTTCGGTTCCGGCAGTCGCGCGAATCACGCGGGTCCAGATTTTCGCCGCGTCG
>DATDMO010000396.1:0-4263 GCA_036518755.1 Candidatus Acidiferrales bacterium
TTCCCGAGTGCTTACCATGAAAATCAATAATACCCGCCTACTTGCGTCTATATCTATTCTTGCCGGCCTGATCTTAGCTCCTTCCGCCTGTTTCGCTCAGGTCAAGGGCACCGTCGTTGAACAGATCGTCGCCCGCGTGAACAACCAGATCATCACCATGTCCGATTACGAAAAGGCCTCCGCGGCGCTCCCCCAGGAGGTCCGCCAGGATTGCCAGAATTGCACGCCGGAGCAGATTCAAGCCCAGGTGAAAGATCGGCAGAAGAACCTGCTGCGTGACATGATCGACCAGCAGCTCCTCATCGAGCGCGCCAAGGACATGGATATCAACGTCGATACAGACCTGGTCAAGCGGCTCGACGACGTCCGAAAGCAGAATAATCTCGCCACCATCGATGATCTCGAAAAAGCCGTCGAAGCGCAGGGCATTGTCTGGGAAGACTACAAGAACCAGTTGAAAAACAGCATCCTGACCCAGCAAGTGATCCAGCGCGAAGTGGGCGGCCGCATGGATATCGGCTCGGACGAAGTGAAGAAATACTACGAAGAGCACAAGCAGGATTTCGTCCGGCCCGAAGAAGTGTCTCTCGCTGAAATCATGCTGAGCACGGAAGGCAAGAGTCCCGAGGAAATCTCCGCCGTTCGCACCCGCGCCGAGGACCTCCACAACCGCCTGGTAAGGGGAGAAGATTTCAACGTGCTCGCCAAGCGCTATTCCGAAGGTTCCACGGCCCAGGACAACGGAGCACTTGGCGAATTTCAGCGCGGCCAGCTCGCCAAGCAGTTCGAAGACGCCGTTTTTCCGCTGGAAAAGGGCCAGTTTACCGACGTGATTCAAACCAAAACCGGTTTTGAAATCCTGAAGGTACTCGACCATTATCAGGCGGGTTTGCAGCCCCTCAATAAAGTCGAAGGCGAAGTCACGAATATTCTCTACCGGCAAAAAATGCAACCCGCCATGCGCACCTATCTGGCGCAATTGCGCGAGCAAAGCTACGTGCAGGTGAAGGCCGGTTACACGGATACGGCCGCGGTGTCCGGCGCCACGGTGATTCAGGAAGTCGCTCCAACGCCCGACGCGCCCAGCAAGAAAAAAGAGAAGAAGAAGCTTCCTTTGCCGAAAGTCAACGGTTGATGAAGTCTGACTTCATCGTAGATCTCGCCGACGGACAAATGGTGGCATCGCTCTTTCTCGTCCGCGAGAAGGAAATACGCACTTCCGCTCGTACCGGAAAATCCTGGCTCGAGTTGAGCCTGGCCGACCGCACCGGCACGATTCCCGCGAAGATGTGGGACAACTTCACCCTTCTCATCCCTACCTTCGAGTGCCACGATGTGATTCAGATTCGCGGCCGCGTAAAGCTCTATAACGGCCAGAAAGAACTCACCATCGAGCAAATCATCCCTGCCGCCGAACGTGATTACGACCTCGGAGACTTTCTCCCGCGCACGAAATACGACGTCGAAAAACTTTATGCCAGCATGCAAGACGCTATCGCGGGAATGAAAAATCCCTGGCTCAAGCAATTGCTCTTGAATGTTGTTGGCGATCCGGCCATCGCTCCGCAGTTCAAGCGCGCGCCCGCGGCCATGGTGATGCATCATGCCTATATCGGCGGCTTGCTCGAACACGTGGTGAGCTTGATCGGCCTCGCCGCCGCCGTGTCAACGCATTATCCTGATCTCGATGCGGACCTGCTGCTCACCGGCGTGGTGTTGCACGATATCGGCAAGATCGAAGAATTCCGCTACGCCCGCGGAATCGAATACTCCGAGAAAGGGCGCCTGCTCGGCCACATCATGATTGGCACGGCAATCGTGCGCGAGAAAATCAATGTCATCCAGGGATTCCCCGCGCCTTTGGCCACTCTGGTCGAGCACCTTATTCTGAGCCATCACGGCTCGCACGAGTTCGGCTCGCCGGCACTGCCGCAGATTCCCGAAGCCGTGGCGCTCAACTTCATCGACGATATCGACTCAAAGATGGCGGGCATGCGCGTCACCCTCGATTGTCCGCCGGACGCGGCGCAGCCTTCGCTCTGGACCGATCGCAATCCTTCCCTTCGCAGGGCTTTGCTTCGCGTGAAACAGTTCTTAGCCGATGGCGAGCCAACGAAATGAGCTTGCACGTGAATCCGGAGCTGCAATTCCATGACTGATCCAACTGCCAGGGCACGTTCGCCCAAACATTCCCTGCTCGATCTCGCGCCGCTCGAACTCGATTGCATGAAGACGCTCTGGCCGGTGGGCGAAGCCACCGTTCGGGAAATCCGCGAGCGCCTGGCTCCGCGCTTGCCGCGTGCTTACACCACCATCATGACCATCATGGACCGCCTTGCGCGCAAGGGCGTCGTCGAGCGCCATAAAACCGGCCGCGCCTACGTGTATCGCGCCGTGCTCGCCGCCGAAGACGCGCGCGCGCAGGCATTGCGCCAGGTGATTGAGAATTTTTTTGAGGGCTCGAAGGAAGCGTTGCTCGCGCAGCTTGGCAATCCAGTTGAGAGTCGCCCTTCGGCTATTGCATCAGCGCCTGCCGCTGCGGAAGGCGAAGTGCGCGCGGATTCCGCGCCGCTTCCCCCGGTGAGGTTCGACTGAATGTTTCCCGCGGAACTCAAAATTCGAGATTCGCTGATTCGCCCGGCGACGATTCTCGCGCCCATGGCTGGCATCACGGATACGGTGTTTCGCCGCGTGATTCGCTCGCTTGGCGCTTGCGGCCTGATCATGACCGAATTCACCAGCGCCGAAGGACTCACCCGCCAGGCCGCGCGCACTCTCCGTTATCTCTATTTCGATGAGGACGAGCATCCCATCGCCGGCCAGATTTTTGGCTCCGATCCCAATGTGATGGCTTCCGCCGCCGCGCTGATCGAAGACCTCGGCTTCGATCACGCGGATATCAATCTCGGCTGCCCGGTGAAGAAAGTAGTGAAATGCGGCGGATCGGGATTGCTCCGCGATCTAGTGCATCTCGAAAGACTTTTGCGCGCCGTTCGCGCGTCGGTAAGAATTCCGCTGACCATCAAAATTCGCTCCGGCTGGGACGAAAGTAATATCGTCGCGACGGATGTGGCAAAAATGGCGGAAAACATTGGCGTTGAAGCGATTGCCGTCCACCCGCGCACGCGCATGCAGGGCTACGCCGGTTTTGCGGACTGGAAAATTATTCGCGCGGTGAAGGAATGCGTCCGCATTCCGGTGATCGGCAACGGCGATATCCGCAAGCCCGAGGATGCCGTGCGCATGGTCGAAGAAACAGGCTGCGACGCGGTGATGATCGGCCGGACCGCATCCTCGAATCCGTGGATTTTCAGCCAGATCGCGGACTACGTTTCGACGGGGCGATACGTCGAGCCCACTGAGCTCGATCGCTACAATCTCTTATCCGATTATTTTCGCAGCCTGATCGCCGCCGAAATGCCGGACGCCATCGGCAAAATGAAGCAGTTCGCCACGCTCTTCACTCACGGCGTGCGCAATGGCGGCGAGCTTCGCCAGCAGGTTCATCACTCGCAAACAACCTCCGAAATTCTCGACAAAGTCGACACTTTTTTCCTCGAGACTGCCGCACGTCTCCCTTCTAACTAGATACTGTTAGCGGGCAAAAACGGTCAAAAAGCGCCCGCTAAACAACCCCACAGCCGTCGATCCATTCCATTGGCTCAGGCAGGCGCTAATTCGCGGGGCGGACGTCCAAAAATTGCGTTGGTCGGGTGAGAGCGCGGTCCCGAATTAGGCCGAACGGGCCTTGGCCGCTTCCGAGTTGTAGAATTTATCCCCGCCGAGCACGGCTCGGATGCCGCGAAGGAGGTCGCGGCTGGCGCCGCCCTTCAGGACATAGCCATCGCAACGGGCGGAACGAACGCTCTCTTCCAACGTGGGATAGAAATGCGTGGTGAAAATCAGGAGCTTTGGCGACACATCCATCTTACGGATTTCGTAGGCGGCGGCGAATCCCCCTAGCTGCGGCATCGTGAGGTCCAGGATCACGAGGTCGGGCTTCAATTCCCTGGTCTTCGCCACAGCCTCGAGACCATCTTGCGCTTCGCCGCACACTTCGATATCGGGCTGGTCGGCGAGCAACGAGACAACGCCGTGGCGCGTAACCTCGTGATCGTCCGCGACTAAAACTCGCTTGCGCTTGGGGATCGAAACGGCATTAGGCGGAGCCGTTGCCTTTTCGAGGCCGCGCGACGCTCGCGCCGAGCTGCTGTGCTCTTCTTGTTCTTGTTCTTGCTCTTGTTCTTGGTTTTCTGCTACGGG
>DATDMO010000397.1:0-4283 GCA_036518755.1 Candidatus Acidiferrales bacterium
AGAGAATGATGCGCGCGGCGCGCTTTTCGGCGGAGGTGAGCGACCCATCGCGATTGACGTCGAGGAGACGAACGATTTCGGGATAGGCGCTCTCCGCATCGTGGTTCGCGAGCGATTCGGCGTAGACGCCCTCCGGATACAGGGCGCGGAGCTTCGCGGCCAGTTGGACTTCGGTGTGGATCATATTGTCGCCGTGGACGTATCCGCCGACGAAACCGATGACGATGACGGGCGAGGCAACAGAGTCAGCGGCGGAGTCCGCAGCGGCGGGCATGCCGGACAAGACGAGACCCAAAACCGAAGCCGTTGTTAAAAGAGCGAGTTGGCGCATTGCCAGACTGGCGGGGACGCGGAATCCTACCAAGAATTGGTTTCGATCGCAAACGCAGATACATTCAAGGCGAGAACGCGGGAGAGTGTACGTTCAGCGGGGGCGAGGGCGGCTGAAGGTTGGAAGATGCACGAGGTCAGACTGCGGGACAGGCTCCATAGGTTCACCAGCCTTGCGCCAGGCCGCTAGACCACCCACGATAACAAACGCGTTGAATCCCTGCTCGCGCAGCAGATGCGCCACACGGGCGCTGGTGGCTTCGCGCCGTCAAGTGCAGTAGAGGTAGATGTCTTTGTCCCTCGGAAGAGTCTTGATTTCGTCGGAGAGATTGTTGGGTTCGAGGCGAATCGAGCCCTGGATTCGGGCCGCTCCGGGATCGTAGTAACCGTGGCTCCGCACGTCGACCAGCAGAACCTTTCCCGGACCGGCTGACTGAAGCTTTCGCGCCAGCTCGGCAACCTGCACCCTAGGCACGACACGGTCAGCGCGATGCTTCCAGTACAGGGAGACGCGATAGACAATGAAAGCAATGGCAGCAAGGATGACAACGATCTCGACAGCGTGCCCCGCTACTTGAAATCCACGCGTGATGGTCGCAATGAAATCGCGGAAAAAGTATCCGACCCCGAGGTACGCGAATGCATATACGGTAGCGCCTAGAAAATCCAGTCCGAGGAACTGCACGAAGGGCATTTCCATGCTGCCCGCCAGCGGCGGAGCCATTGTGTTGACGCCCGGAATGAACTTGGCGACCAGAAGAGCCGCTCGGCCGCGCTTATAAAACGATTCGGCGGCGCGAAGGATGCAGGTTTCCGGGTTGACAGAAACCCGGCAAAGAAACCCCAACAAGTTCCATCCCATAACGTTGCCGAGAAAGTAGAACAGGGTGTCGCCAAGGAGCATCGCCACGACCGCGAGCATCGCCACCGTGGGTCCACGCAGAGCGCCCGACGCCACCGCAGCTCCGCCGGCAATCAGCGCCAGCGCGGACGGCACGGGCATCCCGACCGCTTCCCCAAGAACGACCAGGAAGATAACGAGATATCCGTGGTGGACGATGAGCGAGAGGATGTGATTCATCTGGTCAGAGGAAGACTAACATGCAACTTGTTCGCCGCGGATGAGCGCACTCCGCGCCGGTAATAATGCGTGCCACGAATGGAGATCAAGCTTAGTGGATGCCGAGTTTCTCGATGATGCGGAGGACGTGCGCAGCAGAGACGTCGTAGAGCGAATGCTCGTCTTCCTGCTCGAGGCGCCCACGCAGATATTCGGCGGCAATGTAACTGGCTTCACGATCAGACAAGTTGCGTCCAGCACGCTCGCGAAATGTGACGAAGCCCGGGTGCGCGAGGCCAAGGATCACTCCTTTTCCGTCGACGATGAATTTGCAATCCATCGTGTCGCTATGGCGCGTGGCGATCGCGTTCCAGCAATGCGAAAAACGGCAGTGGTAGACGTAATCGGTAACTCTAGATTGCACGTCGAAGGCACCGATAAACTCGCTCATTGCGCCCGTGTTGGGGATCGTCGGATAAGCAGATGCTTTGGCCATGGAGCTGGCTACTTTCTGCCGCCCACGGCGGCAGGTTGGGCGGAGTGTTCATAATTGTGAATTGCGGCGGCAGACCCTGCCCCGGCTGGAAGGCGGAAACCCTGATCAGAGAGGGTCTTTTCCAGCGCCGCGAGGAAAAGAAGGACGTTAGTGCGCTGGCTGGAGTAGCCCATCAGGCCAATTCGCCAGATTTTTCCCTTCACTGGACCAAGCCCGCCCGCAATTTCAATATTGAACTCATCGAGCAATTGCCGCCGCACTTTGCCATCGTCAATTCCAGCCGGGATATTAACGGCCGTGACGGTGACGAGCCGGTCGGCAGGATTGGAAACAAAGAGTTCGAGGCCCATGGCTTCGAGGCCAGCGATCAGCGCCTGCTGGTTCAGATGGTGGCGTTCCCATCGGGTCTCAAGCCCCTCTTCGATGACGGCACGCAAGGCTTCGCGCAGGCCGTAAATCAAGCTGATTGGCGGAGTGTGATGGTAAAGCCGGTCCTTGCCCCAATAGCTCATGGCTGGGGTAAGGTCAAAATACCAACTGCGCACCGGTTCCTTGCGTGCGTGCATAATCTCTTCCACGCGCGTGTTCACAGTGATAGGCGCCATTCCGGGCGGCGCGCTGAGTGCCTTCTGGGTCCCGCTGAAGCAGATATCAATTCGTTGTCTGTCGACGTCCAACGGAACACCGGCGAGAGTGGCGACCGTATCGACGACGAGCAATGCGCCGAGTTCATCGGCTACTTTGCGGTAATCCTCAATGCGCTGCACGATGCCCGAGGAAGTCTCGCCGTGCGTGAGGCCGATAAATTTGATTTTCTTACCCTTGCCGGAGCGAAGAACATCGGCAGGATCCACGGTGCGGCCGTAGGGAACCTCGACGCGAATCACCTTAGCGGGGATACGCTCCGCGATGATGGCCATGCGCTCGGAAAAGGCGCCGTTCACGCAAACAATGCATTCGTCGCCGGCTTCGATGGGGTTCATGACCGCGGCTTCAATCCCGCCAGAGCCCGAAGCGGAAATTGGGAAGGTGACGCGATTCTGGGTGCGAAAGACGCGGCGCAAAAGTGTCTGGACATCGTCCATCATGCCCGTAAACCACGGATCCATATGCCCAGCGAGCGGCGCAGCCATTGCGCGGTACACGCGGGGATCCACACAGGAGGGGCCGGGCGTAAGCATCAATCTGTGCGGAGGGAGAAGCTCGCCGATGATCTCTTGTCTATCACCCATAATATTTGACCTCTTACTTGGGCTCGCGGCCTAGTTTTAGTCCTTCAGCATCGGCTGAAGCTTAGCTGGGGCGGATGGGCGTTGAAATTAGGCCGCTATGTCAGTACCAGTCTCGCTAAATCCAGCCACTGGGGTCAACCTCCAAAATGGGCGGGTTTTTGTCGGTTGCGCCCGCCGCGCCGACAAGCAGGCCGGTAGCGGCTGGCCAAAATTGTGGTGCGAGAGGGGTTGGCGATTCCGCAAACCGTGCTTTCGCTTTGTTGAAAGGCCCATACCCCTATGCTAGATTTTTGAATTGACCCCTTGTGACGACGATTAGCGAAAAATCGACCTCGACCGCGAAGTCACCGGTCTCTCGTGTAGAGGTCTATTGGCACACGGTGAAGTATCGCACCGTAATCCTCTACACGATAGTACTTACCACGATCGCCCTGACGTTTACTTACCTGGTGTTCCCGGACTTCGCAGGGGGTATTGTCCGTTCTATTTCGGAGGCGGTCGGACACACTGATAAAGGAGTCGCCGCGAATATCTCGGCGCGGCAGGCGCGTTTTGTGAATTTGGACGGGAGGGTGCAGGTGAAGAAAGTGAACTCCGTCCAGTGGATGAATGCGGATTATCAAACGACGCTGGACAAGGGTGACCTCATCCAGACGGGCTCAGAAGGTGTGGCGCGGATCGCTTTCGCCGACGGTACGACGTACACGGTGAAGGGCGACACGCTGGTGACAGTGGAAGAAAATATCGTGAGCCAAGACCATGCCTCGCAGGTTGCAGTGCACATCAGTTCGGGCCAAGTCGATTTGGCGACGGGCACGTGGCAAATGCCGGGATCAAAGGCTCAGGTATCATTTGAAAACGCGGTGGCGTCTCTACGGTCCAACAGCCGGGCGGCGGTCCGCAGCGATCCAGCAACCAACCAACAGGATATTACTGTGGATGCCGGAAGTGCCGAATTGAGCCGAGGCAACGAGCACGTGGACATCGGACAGTACGAACGCGCCGTGGTACCGATTGGAGGAGGGCCCATTACGAAGAGCCAGGTGTTGGCGCCCCCGGAACTAATCGCGCCGCTCAACCTGCAGCCGATCATCGTGGCCGATCCAAAGCACGATGCCATCCATTTTTCGTGGAAGCCGGCGGCCACGGCAAAGCTGTATGAATT
>DATDMO010000398.1:0-15830 GCA_036518755.1 Candidatus Acidiferrales bacterium
ATCATCGAAAGATTCCAGGGGCGGTAGCGATCTTTCGCTAGCGAGCAATGCCCAGAAGCGCGATTGACTTCGAGACGGTGCGGAAAATCGGACTCGCGCTGCCGGGAGTGGAGGAGAGCGCAGGGCGCGGCGTCCCGGCCCTGAGGGTGCAAGGAAAACTGCTGGCGTGGGTCCCGGTTAATCGCTCGGCGGAACCGGATTCGCTTGCGGTGCGCGTGGATTTCGACGATCGCGCCGACTTGCTCACCGAGCAGCCCGATATCTACTACGTGACGGACCACTACGTGAGTTACAACGCGGTGCTGGTTCGTCTCTCTCGCGTTGGCCCCGATGTGTTGCGGGACTTGCTGGGCATGGCGCACAAGTTCGTGACAAGCAACGCTGCGCGGCGCTCGCCGGCACGGAAGGGCCGAAAGCGCAAAGCAGGAAAATAAATCGAGGTAATACCCCGAGCGCCGCGAGCGGTGAGTTTCCCTCTGATTCTGTTCCTGCCGAGAAGCCGCGATCGGACACCATTCTCGCCGTTTTCGGACATGTAAATGATGCTGTTGCGATGTCCGAAAATGGCTAGTATGGAGACATCAAGCCTCCTATATTCGGACCGTGACACGAGAAAACCATACGCTGTACAAAGCGCTGACGGCCCGCGACCCACGTTTTGACGGGATTTTTTTCGTGGGCGTAACGTCTACCGATATTTATTGTCGCCCGATTTGCCCGGCGAAAACGCCCAAACGGGCAAACTGCCGGTTTTTCAAGAGCCCACAGGCGGCAGAACAGGAAGGCTTTCGTCCGTGCCTGCGATGCCGTCCTGAACTGGCTCCGGGCAGCGCGCCGGTGGACGATTCCCAGCGAATCGCCCATTTGATGGTGCAGCGAATCGAAGAAGGCTCGATGGACGAAGATGACGGGCTGGAGGCCATCGCCGACCAATTTGAATTAAGTTCGCGCCAGATCCGCCGCATTATCAAGAAGGAATTGGGCGTGGCGCCGATTCAGTTGATTCTGACACGACGATTGTTGCTCGCCAAACAATTGCTTACCGAAACCCGTTTGCCGATTACGGAGATTGCGTTCGCGAGCGGCTTTTCGAGTTTGCGGCGCTTCAACGATGCGTTTAGCACGCGCTACGGGATGCCGCCGACGAGGCTGAGGAAAAGTGCGGTCGATGATGCGAGCGTCGTTACGGGCAGCGATACTTCGACCCTGCAACTTTCGTATCGCCCGCCGTACGACTGGCCGGGAATGCTGACTTTTCTGAAAGCGCGCGAATTGAAAGGCGTGGAATTGGTGACGGACAGCTTTTATGCCCGGACGGTGCGGTTGGATGACCGCAAAGGCTGGATCAAAGTGACGCAGGCGAAAAAGAAAAATGCGTTGATGGTGGAATTTACTCACAGTCTGAACCCGGTTTTGCCAGCGCTCTTGAGCCGGTTGCGAGACTTGTTCGATGTGAACGCGCGGCCCGATGTTATCAACAAGCATCTTCGCAAGGACAGGGCTTTACGCGCGCTGATCAAAGCAAATCCGGGCACGCGGGTGCCGGGGGCATTCAACGGTTTTGAGACGGGTCTGAGGGCGATTCTTGGGCAGCAGGTGACGGTGAAAGCCGCAACGACGATTGCTTGTCGACTGGTCGAGGCATTTTGCGAACCTATTGTTACGCCGTACCCGGAATTGGGCTATCTGGCGCCGGCGGCGGCGAAAATAGCCAAGGCAAGCGTGGGCGATCTCGCTAAGCACGGCATTGTGCGGGCGCGATGCAAAAGCATACTTGCGCTGGCGCAGGCACATGTTTCCGGTGAATTGTCGCTGGACGGCGGCAACCATCACAACCCGAACGCCACCATAGAGAGGCTGGCTGAACTACCTGGGATCGGCCCGTGGACGGCGCATTACATCGCCATGCGGGCCTTGCGCTGGCCGGACGCTTTTCCAAAAGAGGATATCGCGGTCCTCAACAGTCTCGGCGGCGTTACCGCGAAACGGGCCGAGGAAATATCGCAAGCTTGGCGGCCATGGCGTTCCTATGCGGTGCTTCATCTGTGGAGACGCCGCGCTGAATCACTCGATCGTCTAAAAGGAGAAAGTAAATGAGATACGTGTATAAAACCATGAAGTCGCCCGTGGGCGAACTGAAGCTGGTGGCAAGCGACAAGGGCTTAGCCGCGATTCTATGGGAGAACGATAATCCGCAGCGCGTCCGGTTGGCACCCGTTTCGGAAGACAAGAATCATCCGGTGCTGCTCGAAGCCGAACGCCAGTTGAAGGATTATTTTTCCGGAAAGCGAAAGTCATTTTCGGTGAAGCTTGATTTCAAAGGGACCGAGTTCCAGAAGAAAGTTTGGGCGGCACTGCTGACGATTCCGTTTGGGGAGACGCGGAGTTACGGGCAAATTGCGAAACAAATCAAGAACCCCAAGGCGGTGCGCGCCGTGGGTGCGGCCAACGGGAAGAATCCTATTTCCATCATTGCTCCGTGCCATCGCGTGATTGGTTCAACAGGCAAATTGACGGGATTTGCAGGTGGGCTTGAGGCCAAAGCGCGCTTGCTGGCGTTGGAAGGGAGAGGGGACATTCAATAAGACGAAGGCAGCATACCCGGCAGAAGTTCTCCGTGGTTCACAGGTAGCCAGGCATGTTTGCCGGGCATCCGCCGCGGCGGACTGTGCCTCTACGATTGCAAAGGCAAGACCCTAAGATGACAGCTAAAAGGAGCGCAAGGCGGGGCCGATGTCGTCGAAGGACTCGATGACCTTGTGCAGACCTACAACCTGCAAGACCTGGTGCAATCGGGGCGAAGGGCGAAGCAGCTTCAGTTTTCCACTCCGATTCTTCAGCGACACCCAGTTACCCACCAAACTTCCGATTCCCTGGCTATCAACAGCGGTGATGCGGCTACAGTCCAAGAGCAAGTCGAGATGTCCTTGGTCGGCGAGGCTTTGAAGCGTGTCTCGAAGCTCGGGGACGTTGTCAATTACCAATCGTGCACCCAGTTCGAGTAGAGTGACCGGTCCGATGTTGCTCTGGCTGAGAACGAAGGGCATGTGTGCGACCGCTAGTTCGCTGAAAAGTGCGGGCATTTTACTCAATATCGCGCGCAACGAGGTAGCCCGATTTTCGCAGATGCCTACGAATCGGAGTGACGGCAACATTTTCAATCGAAGAGGGGTCCTTCGTCTGCGTCCCGCGCCGCGCGCAAACCCGCGCGAAGAGAAAAAGCCCGGGACTTCGCTCAGGATGACGTGACGAGTATTGCGGCTGACCTAGACGCGTGTTGTGTGGGCGCAATACGAGGATACGAAGAAAATCTTTACACCGGGGGGTGGTTTCGCGCAAGTACCTGTTGGTGTAAAGAAAAATCGTCTACGGTAAAAGTGGATCCGGAACAGGGTTAGGCCCAGTAGGTGCGGTCGAGAGTGCGGTACTGGATGGCTTCGCTGAGGTGCTTGGGTTCAATCGAGGGCGCGGATTCCAGATCGGCGATGGTGCGAGCGACTTTAAGGATGCGATCGTGGGCGCGGGCGGAAAGGCCCATCCGCTGGATCGCGGTTTCGAGCAGGCGCTCGCCCTCGGATGAAATGGCGCAATGCTTGCGGATCATTTTGGGAGGCATTTGCGCATTGGCGTAGAGATTTTTCTCGTCTGTGTAACGATCGAGCTGGATTTTGCGTGCGCGGAGCACGCGTTCGCGAACGCTGGCGGAACTTTCAATTTCTACATCGCCGCGCAGCTCTTTGTACTTCACGGCGGGCACTTCGATGTGGATATCGATGCGGTCGAGAAGCGGGCCGGAAATTTTGGAAACGTAGCGTTGAATTTGCGGCGGAGAGCAGTGACATTGGCGCGTGGCGTCGCCGAAGAAGCCGCAAGGGCAGGGATTCATGGCGGCGGCGAGCATGAAACGCGACGGAAAGCTAACGGAAACGGCGGCACGCGCGATGGTGACGCAACCGTCCTCGAGAGGCTGGCGCATGACTTCGAGGACGTTGCGCTGGAATTCGGGAAGTTCATCGAGGAAGAGAACGCCATTGTGGCCGAGAGAAACTTCTCCTGGGCGGGGAATGGCGCCGCCGCCGATGAGGCCAGCGTCGCTGATGGTGTGATGCGGAGCGCGAAACGGGCGCGTGCCCACGAGGCCGCGCGAGTCTTCAAGAAGGCCAGCGACGCTGTGGATGCGCGTGGTTTCGATGGCTTCTTCGAGAGACATCGGCGGCAGGATAGTGGGAATGCGTTTGGCGAGCATGGTCTTTCCGGCGCCCGGCGGGCCGATCAGTAGAATGTTGTGGCTGCCGGCGCAGGAAACCTCGAGGGCGCGCTTGGCGGCCATCTGGCCGCGCACGTCGCGAAGGTCGGCGGCGTATTGGCTGGCTTCGGCGAGCATGCGGGAGGTGTCAACGTCCACGGGCTGGAAGGACTCGGGGGAGTTGAGCAGGTCCACGGCTTGGGGCAGCGATTTGATGGCGAACACGCGGGTACCCTCGACTACAGCGGCCTCTCGGGCGTTGGCTTCGGGGACGACGAGGTTTTGGATGCCGCGTTCGCGGGCGGCCAGGGCGGCAGAGAGCGCTCCCCTCACAGAGCGAACGCCGCCATCGAGAGAGAGCTCACCGAGGAAGACGTAGGAGTCTAGAACCTTGCCGAAGAAGGTGCCCTGGCACCCGAGGAGGCCGAGGGCCATGGGGAGGTCAAAGGCGGAGCCTTCCTTGCGGATGTCGGCGGGGGCCAGATTGACCGTAACTGTTTGAAAAGAAGGATAATCGAAGCCGCAATTACGCAGGGCAGCCTTGATGCGTTCGCGGCTCTCGCGGACGGCGTTATCGGGCAAGCCTACCACGTTGAAGATGCCTGCCTGGCCGGGTCCTACGTCTACCTCGACCTCGACGAGGTAGGCATCGATCCCAAACACCGCGGCGCTATACGTTTTGAAGAGCATCCCAAGCAGACAGCGTTTAGGCGCAGAAGCGTAACTCAAAACATTCGTTCAAGCTAGCCTTTGTAATCGGATCTTCACGATTTCCCCATTGCGCCTTGACAAAGTTCCGACACTCCGTTTATAAGCGGCTCTTAGGCATAACGCCACGG
Organism: Candidatus Acidiferrales bacterium; assembly: GCA_036518755.1. Classification (GTDB taxonomy): domain Bacteria; phylum Acidobacteriota; class Terriglobia; order Acidiferrales; family UBA7541; genus Palsa-295. The sequence goes on from DATDMO010000398.1 coordinate 5,086, forward strand.
GCAAGCCCGCGCCCCCACGGAGGATCGAATGTTTCACGCGAACATGCAGGACGACGAAGAAGAGGACGAACTGCCCGCCTTCGAAGAAGAGGAAGAAGGACAGGAGCAGGTGCCCGAGGTGACGGAAGAGATTGAAGAAGTCATCGTAGAAGAAGACGAGGATGAAGGTGCGCCTGCGGGGCCTGCAAGGAGCGAGCGAGCGCCCGCGCGAAAGCCGGCCAAGAAGAAACCAGCCAAAAAGAAAAAGGCCAAAGCGAAGAAAGCCAAGTCGAAAGCCAAACCAAAGGCCAAAGGGAAGAGGAAGGCCGGGAAGAAGAGTAGACGCAGGCGGCGCTAGCTCGACCTTCGAGCGAAACAGAGATTGGCGGGGCCGGTGTCGTGTGTGACGGCCGGTCTCGCGTTGGATGACGGCGGATAATGCTGCGCGGCGCTGTACCGAATCCGCACGCCCCATTTCCAGGCTTGGTTTGAATTCCTACCGTTTTTCCGCTTCGGGAAACGTTCCGCTTGCCGCGAATGTGTGCGTGTAGCTAGCATACGCGCGATGCCGCTGGCGATTGAGCAGATCCGACGAATGCGGGGAGGCGCGCAATCGCATTTGATGCGCTGTTCGGACGAAGCGTACTACGTGGTGAAATTCCAGAACAATCCACAGGGAGTGAGGATCCTGGCGAACGAATTGCTGGGAACGAGATTGGCGGCGAGGATGGGGCTCCCGACGCCGGCTGCGGCGGTGGTGGAGGTGCGCGAAGACCTGATCGAGCAGACCGAGGACCTTGCCATTCAACTGGGGCGCGGAAGGCTGCGGTGCCGCGCGGGGCTGCAGTTCGGTTCGCGCTATCCGGGCGCTCCCGCGGAGACAGTGGTTTACGACTTCTTGCCGGACGAGCAACTGTGCGAGGTGGTGAATCTTTCCGACTTCTGCGGGATGCTGGTGTTCGACAAGTGGACTTGCAACACCAACGGCAGGCAGGCGATCTTTCTGCGGGACAAGGGCGCATCGCGGTACCGCGCAGAAATGATCGACCAGGGATTCTGCTTCAACGCGGGCGAGTGGAATTTTCCCGACGCGCCACTGCGGGGATTGTACGCGCGGCACCGCGTGTATGAATCGGTGCGGGGAATCGAAGCGTTCGAGCCATGGCTCGGCCGGGTGGAAGGAAAAATGTCGGAGGAAATTGTGGAGGAAGCGCTCAGCGAGATTCCGCCGGAGTGGTGCGGCTCGGAGCGCGACGCGCTGGAAACGATGGCGGAACAACTGTTGCGCAGGCGGGCGCGAGTGCGCGAATTGGTCGTTTCTGCCTGGAAGTCATCGGCTCAGCCATTTCCCAACTGGAGGTAGCCATGGCGGATGAAAATCGGAACATGCTGCGCTACCGAATCCTGCGGTACACGCCGAATCTGGTTCGCGACGAATGGGTGAACATCGGCGTGCTGCTGGAGGAAGGCGCGCAGGAGGCGGAAAGCAAGGGGCGCGCGACGCGGAGGCTGGCGATCCAGGTGATCGAGGAAGAGTCTGAAATGGCGCGCGTGCGAAGATTGCATCCGGGCGCCGACGAAGCGCTGCTGCGGGCGCTGCCCGCGGAATTCGATGCGCGTTTGCGCGCGGCGGGATCGGAAGCGGGAGCGTACGTGGAGAAACTCGACAGCACGCTTTCAAATGCGCTGCAGTTCAGCCCTCCGCGGGGATTGCTGGCCGAAAATTTCGATGCGGAGCTCGCGCGGCTTTTCCGGGAACACGTAGCTGCTCCTCCAGCGGCGCGCGGGATCGGGCAGAACGTGAGGAACTGGATGCGCGCCCGCATGGCGGACGTGTTTCAACGGCGGCGCATCCTGGGAAAACTCGAGCACCGCGTGCCGGTGGAGGAGTTCACGCATCCGGGCGACCCTCTGAAACTGGATTACGGCTACCGCTACAACGGGACGCGAGGCTACCTGCACGCGATCGCACTCGACCGGGACGTATCGCAATCGAAGGTGCTTGCATACACCGCAGAATCCATCCGGGCGCGCATGCCGAATTCAATTTTCACGGCTGTTACCAACGCGGAGCCGGTGACCGAAAACTCCCGGCACCGATTTATTGTTGAGACGCTTCGCGCGCAGGACATTTCCATCCTGCCGCTGGGACAGATCGAGCAATTCGCGGAGGAATTGCGGACCCGGTTGCAATGAGCGAGCGGCCAGAGGCAAAACGGCGTGCCGGGTTTTTCATCCGGCGCTGACCCGTTTTGTTGACAATGCGCAAACGCGGCGCGTATGATTTCTGCGGTGTGGCGCCCCTGCGTGGCGCTCAATCCCCTTCTTTGCTCTAGCCCCCGGCTGGGTGGAGTGACCGAGGTCGAAGACTCAGTAAACAGGGCACGAATCCGTACGGAGGCCGCTTTCCATGTCACCCGAAACCGACCACAACCCGGAGCCATCGGCTATCGAACCATCGGCCGGAGAACCCGCAGCGAATAGCTTTCCCGGAGCGCCACCCGCACAGGCGCAGAGCACGTCCGGCGCCGCTACCGCCGTCGCGCGAGCGCAAGAGCCGTCGAATCCAATCGCGGCTGCCCTCGGTTCTGATGCAGGCGAAGCGCGGGTCGCCAACGAAGATTCGATTTCGCAGGATGGACATGCCAGAGTGGGTGCCCCAGAAGGCGTGCAGGCCGAGACGAGGGAAGCTACGGATACGACCGAACCGACCGAAACAATGGACCAACTGCTGGACCAATTCTCGGTTCCGCAGCCAGCCGGCGAAGGCGAGATATTCGACGGGCGCGTGCTGGCCGTGACGGATGCGGGCGTGGTAGTCGACGTGGGCGGAAAGTTTGAAGGGCTGGTGCCCGCACAGGAATTTCTCGATTCGGGCAATCCCATTGAATTCGGCTCCGGGCAGACGATTGAAGTTGAGCGCCTGCACGAGCGCAAAGACGGGTACGTGCTGCTTTCTTACGCGCGCGCGCACCGGCGGCGGGTGTGGGAGCGGATCGAGAAGTCCTACCGGGAGCACACCAACCTGACCGGAAAAACGGTGGAGCGCATCAAGGGCGGCCTGGTGGTGGATATCGGCGTGCGCGCTTTCCTGCCTGCTTCGCAGATCGAGCTTCGCCCCGTGCACGACCTGGAGGGTTGGAAGGATCGCGAGATCGAAGTTCGCGTGCTGAAGTTGAATCGCAAGCGCGGCAACGTGGTGGTGAGCCGGCGCGCGATTCTCGAGGAGGAACAGAAGGCCAAGCGCGATTCGCTGGCCGAGACGCTCGTCGAAGGCACGGTGGTCACCGGGCATGTGAAGAATGTGACCGACTACGGTGTGTTCATCGATTTGGGCGGCTTGGACGGGCTGCTGCACGTGAGCGATCTGGCTTGGGGACGCGCCCCGCATCCAGCGTCTGTGGTGAAGGCGGGGGATGAGATTCAGGTCCAGATACTGAAGTTCGATAAAGAGAAGGGGCGCATTTCGCTGGGCCGGAAGCAACTTCTCCCCGACCCGTGGGCCACCGTACCGGAGAAATACTCGACAGGAACGCGAGTGCACGGAAAAGTGGTGGCGGTGACGGATTATGGCGCGTTCGTGCAACTGGAGCCGGCGGTGGAGGGATTGGTTCACGTCAGCGAAATGAGCTGGTCCAAGCACACGAAGCATCCTTCGAAGATTCTGAAAGTAGGCGATGAAGTAGAGGTGGTGGTGCTGGATGTAAAGCCCGACCTGCGACGCATTTCACTGGGGCTGAAGCAGACGCTGCCCGATCCGTGGCAAGAAGCAGCTCAGAAATATCCGGTTGGAGCGATCGTGAGCGGGCGCATCCGCAACCTGGCGGAGTTCGGCGCCTTCGTGGAGCTTGAAGAGGGGATGGAAGGGCTGATCCACATCAGCGATGTGAGTTGGACCGAGCGCATCAAGCATCCCAGCGAAAAATTCAAGAAGGGCGAAGTGGTGGAAGCAAAGGTGCTGAAGGTCGATCCGCAGAACCGGCGCTTGTCGCTGGGGGTCAAGCAGGTGCACGACATTTGGGCGGAGTGGTTTGCGGCGCACAAGATCGGCGAAATTTTGAAGGGGAAAGTGGCGCGGACAGCGGATTTTGGCGCGTTCGTGGAACTGGCTGAAGGCATCGAGGGACTCTGCCATATTTCCGAAATCGAAGAGCGCCGGCCGAAGGGAGAGCGCGATAAAGGGAAAGCCTCCCGCGACGGCCGCGGCAGTTCGTTGCTCGCGCAAGGGCAGGAATACGATTTCAAGATACTGCGGCTGGAACCCGAGCAGCGCAAGATCAGCCTCAGCTATCGCGCCGCACAGAAGCAGGCCGAGCGGCAGGAGATGCAAACGTTCCGCTCGTCGAAATCATCGCCCAATGCCACGATCGGCGACGCGATCATGGCGAAAAGGCAGTCGTCGTAGAGACGCCCCGGATCCCTTGGTGAGATCAGCCGGCCGTTTTCGAAAAGGCATTTACCTAGCCGTGAATTGATGGTATCCAAAGACTGTGGCGCTTCGGCCCGGCGCAAACGGCCCGTGCGGTACGAAAATCGTGAGAGGAGGCCCCAGAGATGGCTGAGGCTACGGAGCAACACGCGGAACACACCATGACCAAGGCGGATTTGGTGGAGGAAGTGACGAAGATTACCGAACTGCCGCGCAAGGAATCCGAGGCCGTCGTCGAGACGATTTTCGAGAGCATCATCACGGCGTTGCAGGCCGATGATAAGATCGAAATTCGCGGCTTCGGCAGCTTCCGCACGCGCGAACGCCGAGGGCGCACCGGACGCAATCCCAAGACAGGCGCCAAAGTGGAAGTGCCCGCCAAAAAAATCCCCTTCTTCAAACCCAGCAAGGAATTGAAGGACTACGTCAACAACCAGAGCGCGGCGGGAGCCGCTTCCGAGTCCCACGGCGCGCGGGACTGAGCGGAATGGATTATTTGTGGACGCCCTGGCGATATCGCTATATCGCCGATGCCACGAAGGACGAGGGCTGCATCTTTTGCGAAGCAGTGGCTGCCAATGACGATACCCGCACGCTGGTGGTGCTACGCGGCGCCAAGAATTTCGTAATTCTCAATCGCTATCCTTACACCAGTGGTCACGTAATGGTGGTCCCTTACGCGCATGTGGCCGAACTTGCGGCCGCGGAGGCGGATACGCTTGCGGAAATGATGCGGATTGCGCAGCGCGTTCAGACGGCGTTGGGAAAAACCTACCATCCGGAGGGATACAACCTGGGAATGAATCTAGGACGCGCAGCCGGCGCGGGAATCACGGGGCATCTTCATTTGCACGTGCTTCCGCGCTGGGCGGGGGACACAAATTTCATGACGGTGGCGGGGGAAACACGCGTGGAGCCGGAGGAGCTTTCGACCACGTTTGAGCGGCTGCGCAAAGCGCTGGCGGCTTGATGGCCGTCCGTGCGGGATGCATAATGAGGCGCGTTCACGGGAGCTTCCCATCGCACGCCGCTCATCGGGTTCGTCGACCAAATCTTCAGAAGTGCTGATCGTCAAGCCCTACCGCCGGTATCCGCGGAATTCGCAGCCGCCGTATTTGTATCCACCGTATCGTTTGACGATTGCGCGCGCGCCGCGAAAGCCGCTGATTGTCCTGCCGCAAACGCTGTCGGAAGTGACCGGTCCGATATTCGGCCACGACGCGATCGGAGAAACGGACAGCGATTTGACGCGCCAGCACGAAGGCGAGCCGCTGGGCGAGCGCATCACAGTTAGCGGTCGAGTGCTCGACGACAACGGCCGTCCCGTGCCCAACACGCTGATCGAGTTGTGGCAGTGCAACGCCGCCGGACGATACCGGCACAGGATTGACCAGCATCACGCGCCTCTCGATCCGAATTTTTCCGGCGCGGGCCGCACGATGACGGATGACGAGGGAAATTATCGCTTCGTCACCATCAAGCCGGGGCCGTATCCCTGGGAGAATCACCCCAACGCGTGGCGGCCTGCGCACATTCATTTTTCCCTTTATGGGACCGCCTTTGCAACGCGGCTGGTCACGCAGATGTATTTTCCGGGCGATCCGCTGTTTCCGTTTGATCCAATTTTCAATTCGGTTCGCGACGAGCGCGCGCGCCAGCGGATGATTGCTCGTTTCGAAATCAACCGCACCGAGCCGGGATGGGCACTCGCATTCCGTTACGACATCGTGGTGCGCGGGCAGGAGGCCACGCCATTTGAGCGGAAGGAGTAAGGCCAGCCGGCGGCTGGAACCGACGCCGTGGCACACCGTTGGACCCTATTTCGGCATCACGGTGAATGGCGCGAACTCCATACGGTCCATCGCGCTGCCGAACGCGAAAGGCGAGCGCGTGAAGCTCGTCTGCGCGGTATTTGACCGCGACGGCAAGTGCGTGCCGGACACGCTGATCGAAGTCTGGCAAGCGAACGCCGACGGCAAATACAATCATCCCGCCGACACGCAGGCCAAGCCGATCGATCCAGGGTTCACGGGATTCGGGCGCCAGATCACAGACGAGAAAGGCGAGTGCCAATTTGAAACGATCAGGCCGGGCCGCGTGCCGGGACCGCGCGGGTTTCTGCAGGCGCCGCACCTCGAGGTGGGCGTCTTCACGCGCGGCGTGATGAAACATCTGGTGACGCGGATCTATTTCTCAGGTGACGCCGGCAATGAGGGATGTCCCGTACTCGCGCTGGTCCCGAAAGCGCGGCGAGCGACGCTGATGGCTCAGCAGGTCCCGGGACAGCCCGGAGCCTGGCGGCATGAGATCCATCTGAGCGGGCCGAAGGAAACGGTTTTCTTCGACGTGTAATGCAGGCAAGTCTCTAGGCCCATCTAGGACCGAACACCCTCAGTTCTGAAGACCTGAGCTAGATAAGGCTTCGACATCGCGCGGCCGGAGAACAATTCAGGTCACCCGTAGTTAGGCGGGTTCACGGACTGGTCCATGCCCATGGTTTTTTGGCCACCCTGCTGCACGCTGACGCTGATGAGGATTGGCTCTTGCGATGCGAAGGCGCATTTTAGGGTGGGCTCGAGGTCTTCGGGGCGATCGACGGCGCGCGCGTTCATGCCGTAGCCTTGGGCGATTTTGACAGCGTCGATTCCGGGAATGTCGATACCCGGAACGTTTTTGCCGACCTGCGTGAAATCGCGAAATCCTTTCAACGCGGAATAATTTCCGTTGCAGATGACCAGAAACACTACCGGCGCTTTCTCTTGCACAGCCGACCATAACGCCTGAATCGAATATTGCGCCGAACCGTCGCCGACCGGGCAGACCACGCGCCGATTGGGATGGGCCAATTGCAGTCCCACTGCAGCGGGCAGGGCAAAACCCAAAATTCCGGAGCGCACAGAATAGAAGGAGCCAGGCTCGTCGAGAGCGACATAGCGATCGAGATCGCCTTTCGAGGATGGGCACTCCTCGACGAGGATTGCGTCGCGGGGCCGGAGCTTGTTCAAGGTGTGGAAGACGAAAGCGGCGGTCATGGGATGCTCGGGTTTCGGCTCAGGTTCTTTGGCACGCGCGGGCGTGTCGCGTTCGGCGGGCTTTACCCGCCCGGCGATGTATTGCGCGGCGGCGGCAATGTTGCCGACAATGCTCGTGCCGGCGAGAGCGGCGGCGGCATCTTGAGGAGAGTTGGTGACCTGAAACAGCTTTGTGCCGGGGGCGATAGCGTCACCGGGAACGAAAGCGTAATAGAGAAAAACGGGCGCGCCGAGAACGACGACGGTGTCATAGGGGGCGAGCTGAGCGGCGAGAGGTTTTTGCGCGGGCAACAGGCCGCCGCGAAAAAGCCGATGCGAGCGCGGAAACGTCCAGCGTGAGGAGATAGGCTCGGCGTAGACGTCGGCATTCAATCGTTCGGCGAGGGCGATTACGTCGCGCCAAGCGCCATCTTCTTCGATTTGGGCGCCAGTGATGAGAGCGAGATTTCGGCTGGAGCCGATTGTGCGAACGACTTCATCGAGCGCAGCAGGGTCGGGAGAAACGGACTGGCTCACCTTTCGCGCGGCGACCGGCGGGCAGGGCTTGTTCCAATCGTCCATCGGGATCGAGATGAAGACGGGGCCACGCGGAGGCTGCATCGCGAGGTGATAACCGCGCGCGATTGCCGCGGGAACATCCTCGGGGCGCAGAGGTTCGTAGGCCCATTTCACATAGGGCCTCACGACTTCGACGGCGCGACTGACGAGAAAAGGCTCGGCTAGAATCTGGCGGCGATCCTGCTGCCCGGTGGTGATTACCAAGGGAGCATGGCACGCGTAGGCGTCAACGATGGCGGAAAGGCCATTGCCGGCGCTGGCGATGGAGTGGAGATTCACGAAGGCGGCTTCGTTGGTGCCCATCGCGTAGCCGAGGGCTATTCCGGCGGCGGTCCGCTCGTGCAAACCAAGAATGTAGCGGAAGTCCGCGGGCATGTCCTTGAGGAAGGGGAGCTCGCTCGAACCCGGATTGCCGAAAATGCGGTTCATTCCCAGATCGCGTAGGACCTGGTAGGTTGCCTCTCGCACTGTGGTCACGTTTGGACGCTTCTCCGCGGCAGGATTCTTCGACAGTTCGCCTGAGCAAATATACGCCTCAGAAGGCGAAGCAGGAAGGTTCTCCTTGGTGGTGGTCATATCTTGATTGATTGAGCCGCAGCACACGGCGTATCCTGTCTCGCCGCTTTTTGCGGGCAGCCAGCCTGGATTACGGGAAAAAGACGAATGGGTGAAATGATCGTTGTGAACGATCTTGTGAAGAATTATGGGGATTTTTGCGCGGTGAATCACGTTGCGTTCACGGTGCCGGAGGGGGAGATCTTTGGTTTTCTCGGCCCCAATGGGGCGGGAAAGACGACGACGATCAAGATGCTCACGACGGTGCTCGACCCGACGAGCGGATCGATTCGAGTGAACGGGCACGATCCGACACGCGAGCAAAAGCAGGTGCGGCGGTCGTTTGGAATCGTTTTTCAGGACCCCAGCCTCGACGACGAGTTGACGGCGTTTGAAAATATGGACCTGCACGGAATCTTGTATGGCGTGCCGCGCGCGGAGCGACTCAAGCGAATCGATATGTTGGTCGAGTTCGTGGGACTGTCTGACCGGAAGAAGAATTTCGTGAAGGAATATTCCGGCGGGATGAAGCGGCGGCTGGAAGTGGCGCGGGCACTGCTGCACAAGCCACGGATTCTTTTTCTCGACGAGCCGACGATCGGGCTCGATCCGCAAACGCGCAATCACATTTGGAGCTACATTCAGCAATTGAGCAAGGGCGAAAATGTGACGGTCTTTTTCACCACCCACTACATGGAAGAGGCCGATCGAGTGGCGGCGAATGTGGCGGTGATCGATCATGGAAAAATCGTGTCGCAGGGGACGCCATCGGAACTAAAAACCAAGACGGCAAGCGCGACGTTGGAAGATGCGTTCATCGCGCTTACGGGACACGCCATTCGCGAAGAGGAAGCCAATGCCATTGACCGCATGCGGACAATGGGGAGGGCTTGGCGAGGAGGGGGACGTCGATGAAAGCCATCTACATACTTTGCATGAGGCAGCTCAAGCGATACGCGCGTTCGCCTGCGCGAATCATCGGCTCACTAGGGCAGCCGATTCTTTTTTTGGTGGCGCTGGGATTCGGGTTCGGCTCGATGTTCGCCAAAGCGGGCGGCGGGAGCTATTTGAATTTCCTGGCGCCGGGGATCGTGGCCATGGCGATTCTGTTCAACGCGGTTTTCTCGGGAATCGAAATTATCTGGGACCGGCAATTCGGATTCTTGAAGGAGACGCTGGTAGCGCCCGTTTCGCGGCTGGAGATCGTTTTCGGGCGGACACTGGGCGGCGCGATTGTGGCAATGGCGCAGGGCGCAGTTGTGCTGGGAATCTGCATGATCGCCGGCTTTCGGATTCACAGCGCGCTGCTGGTACCCGCAGGAATCGTGTTCATGTTTTTGATCGCGCTATTCTTCACGTCGATGGGCACGGTGTTTGGTTCGGTGCTGCAGGACATGCAGGGCTTTCCGTTGATCATGAATTTTCTGGTAATGCCCCTGTTCTTTTTCTCGAGCGCGCTGTTTCCGGTGCAAAGCCTGCCGAAATTCATGCAGGCCGCACTCAAGCTGAATCCACTGACGTACGGCGTGGACGGTCTGCGAGGCTCGCTGGGGCATGCGTTCGCGTTCAGCCTGGTGACGGATTTCGTGGTGCTGAGCATCCTAACAGGGATCCTGCTGGCGATAGGGAGTTACTGTTTCTCGAAGATTCAGCTGTAGGGACGCATTTCACACCTTTGAACAGGCAGGCCGCGCACTTGCCATATAATTGGCGGCTGTCAAACTCCTTCTGGAAAATGCATCGACTTTCAACTTATCGGCGCCGTTTTGGCCGTGGAGTTTGGGCAGGGGTCATCGCGGGAGTTCTGGGTGCGCTTTTTGCATCGACGATGGTTTTCGCGGGACGGCCGCGCGATTCCGTTGCCACGAAACAGAGCCCGCGATCTTCCGCCGATCGCGCGGTGGCTGCGTTTCGTGCCCGTGTGGATGCGCTGTTGAGAAAAGGCGACGCGGCGAGAGCCTACTGGGGGATCTTGATTGCGGACGCGGACACGGGCGAGACAATCTACGACCTGAATTCAGACCACTATTTCGCTCCGGCGTCGAATGCAAAAGTGTTTACAACGGCGCTGGCGCTGGCCACGCTTGGTCCTGATTACCGCATTCGCACCACGCTGGAATCCCAGGGCGCGCTCCGGAGCGATGGGCACCTTACGGGAGACTTGATTCTGGTTGGACGCGGGGATCCTGACA
>DATDMO010000399.1:0-4706 GCA_036518755.1 Candidatus Acidiferrales bacterium
GGTCAAGCGGATACCTCGAGATCGCCGTTAATAAGGGTAGCGCCACTCGCGCGCTCGGCGTGGGGCGCGGCGCGGAAGTCACCGTCGAGCTGACCTGACCTCGAGACACGCGGCGGAAGGCCGTGGCACCGCAGAACACTCCAAGACAAAACCTCGAATAACACGGTTTAGCTCGCGCTTGGGCGCAGTCCGAGGATACGAAAAAAATCTTTACACCGGGGGGTGGTCTCGCGCAAGTACCTGTTGGTGTAAAGAAAAATCGTCCACGGTGGGTGTGGACTTTCGGCGCTTTTGGGGGTCATCCCGAGCGGAGTCGCGCGCGTGTGGGTTCCCGCGGTTCTTGCGGGCGCGTGACGGAGTCGAGGGATCTCTCTTGGATGCGAATGTCGGCGCCGCTTAGATCGAAGAGAGATTCCTCGCTGCGCGTCCCGGCGCTTCGCGCAAAATCAAAAGCGCGGGACGCTTCGTCCAGGATAACGAGGCCGCGAAGTGCTATGCGGATGGGCTTTCGCGGCGGAGGCGGAGAGCCCAGGGCTAAAGCCCCCAATCTTTGGCGTCCCTTTGTCGCAGGCCTGAAGGCCTGCGCTTTCACCCACGCCCCAACGGATGCACGAAGTAGCTTGCGTTAGCGAGCCGCCTTATCGCGCCGCGGCTTCAACACGCTCTTGCGTCACGCCCTCTTGGATCCACTCGCGCGCCTTGGCCATTTCGTCCAAGCGAAAAATCCTTGCTATGCCTGGGATGATGAAGCTGAAGACGCGAAACGTGTGCCGAATCCAATCGACGTCGGTAACGATGGCGATGCGCTCCCAGCGAAGGATGTGCTCCATGCCGACTTTGAAATCGTCCCACACGGCACCGGCATCGATCCCCGAAAAGTCGGGGTCAACCTGGTAATAGAGGCGCAGCTTGCCCTGCTGCTTGAGTGCTTCCTCGACAGCGGGAATCAGAACGGTTTCGTAATCTTGCTTGGTGACGCGCCCCTTGCAAGCGAACGCAAGCACCTTTGTGGGAAACCCTTCCAGTGCTTCGATCATTTGGCCCTCCTATATCAAATAGGATAGCGCGATCGCCGATGGAAGTATGTGACTCGGATCACGCTGGCTGCAACTCTCGAATCACACCCTGCGCCGGCAGGGACCCGGTAGTGAATTGCGAGGGCTTGGCGCAACCGCCGGCACCTGTACGCGCGGCCAGATGCATCTTTCGCAATCGCAAGTGGCGCCGGCGCGGTGGGGAGCCGCTTTGTCAGGTACGATGGAGCCGGGAGAAAAAACCATATGCGGAAGCTCATCAAAGGGGCCCTGCTTGTCGCACTACTGTGCGCGACGGTTTCCGGAGTTCGCGCGCAGGTTTCGGTTGGAATTTCGATTGGAGCGCCACCGCCGCCGCGCGTTGTGGTGGTGCGACCTGTGCAGCCGGAGCCTGTGGATGTGTGGGTGGATGGCTACTGGTATCCCGTCGCCGGGCGCTACGTATGGCATGCGGGCTATTGGACCGAACCGCCGTACGAAGGAGCCATCTGGGTGGCGCCGCGCCACGAACATGGACGATTCTATGAGGGTTACTGGAACGGTCCGCACGGGCGCGTGGAACACGACCACCACTGGGATCACGATCGAGACCGCGATTATCACTACCACCAGGATAACGGCCGGCATCTCGGTCAGTACAAACACGGCGATCGCGACGACCACGACGATCACGATCACGGCCATGGCCACGGGCACGGCCACGATCGGGACGATCAGTAGCGCGCGTCAGTAACGCTGCCCTTTCGAGCCGAGTGCGCTGGTGTTGGGCCTGCTGCGTTCGCCCCTTTCGCGAACGCGCCGGCGCACGACGGCTCAATCGAAGGGGACAGAATTGTCGACGAAGAGTTCCGCCACAGAAAGCATCGGCAGAAACATGCGTGCCTTGATGGTAGGAAATTCGAGGAATCCGAATCGTTTGTAAAACGCGACCGCCTCGGCGTCTTTCGCGTCGACGATCACGGCCCACGATGCAACTTTCTTGCTATTTCGATAAGCCTTCTTCAGGGCGTCAACGAGAAGTATTTCGCCGATGCCCTTGCCCCGAAACTCGATACTCCTCGCTAAGCGTCCAATGAGGGTTGCCGGCACGAACGGCATTTTTGTCAGCTTCTTCGCCAGAGCTTCGGGGATTTCGTCGAGTTTCACCGCAAAAGACGAGAGCGTATAGTAGCCCGCAATTTTCGCGCCGTCCGCGTAGACGAAAACCGCTGCCAGGTTCTTCTGGATGGCCTTACGCGCTTGGGTTTTGAGGTAATTATCGAGAAGCGCGTTGCCACAAGAAAAAGCCGCCCGGTCATGGTTGGGACCGAGCGGCTCAATTCTGAAATCGCCGTCCAAGGACTAAAGTCCGAGTTCTTTGTGCCGGGCTGCGGCGGCTCTGAGGGTGCTATTGGGCTTGGGCGGATTCAACAGCGTCTCTACAAACAGCCGGCGATCTTCGTTGCGAAGTTCAAGGAGTTCGAATTCCTGAATCGTCGCCGTGGCGGCTTCTTGAGCTTCGTTTAGGATGAAGCCGGTTAGAGTGGTGCCGCGAATTTCGGCTGCGCGCTCTAAGAGTCGCTTCTGCTCGCGTGTTGCTCGAAGCTCGACGCGTTCGATCCGTTGGGCTGCCTTTGGGGCCATAGCGGCTCACTCCACCTGATCGACAACTGTACGGCATTTTGCCGGTCGTGTCAAGAACAGGCCCGGCATTTTGCCGTACAAGCCCAAAGATATATGTAAGCAATTTGCTACAAACAAGTTAAGAGGTTACATTTAGCCCGCGGCCGCCGTAATAACGAGGAGAACGCCTAGGAGCCCTCGCCTACAAAAACCCTGGAGCATTGGAGGCCATTCGGGATGAATCGATTGGGACTCGCAGCTCAGGACGAGACCAAGCCGCTTACCGCCCCGCAGCGCGGACTTTCGCTGGTCGAGCTGGCCATCGGAAGTTTCATCGTTGTTGGTCACAACGTTTTGCATATCGTCCCCAACGAAGTGCCCATCCTGTTTGTGATCGGAATCATTTCGATTCGGCTGCGCGAGGGAAACTGGCGGGCGATTGGACTTGCGCGCCCGAAATCGTGGGGGCGGACGATTGCGATTGCAGTGGGCGCGGCGGCGCTCGTGATTCTGGTCGGGCAATTTGTCAGCGATCCGCTGGCGCGCGTGTTGGGCCTACATGCGAATCCAGGCAGCGCCGCGAACGCGCTGGGAGCAATGAAAGGAAACCTTTGGACCGCAGCCAAGGGGCTTGCGCTGGTGTGGACCTTCGCCGCGTTTGGCGAAGAGATTAGCTACCGGCGCTATCTGCTAGGACGCGCGGCCGATCTTGGTAATCGCTCGCCTGCTGCGTATTGGATCGGTCTGCTCTATGTGTCGGCGCTTTTTGGCATTGGCCACTTTTACCAAGGGCCGGCGGGGATTTTTTCCACCGCGGTTGACGGATTCATTATCGGCGCCGCGTACCTTTTGAGCCGGCGCAATCTCTGGGTGGCCGTTTTGACTCATGGCTTTGTCGATACGTTCGCGATTGTTTTGTTGTTTTTCGGGCTTGCCAATTAGAAGGCGCGCCCGCAAAGGCGAATCGTCATTCTGAGCGGAGTGTCCCGCGCTTTTGGTTTTGCGCGAAGCGCCGGGACACGCAGTCGAAGAACCTCTCTTGGATTTGAGCCACGGCAACATTTTCAATCCAAGAGGTTCTTCGGCCGCGTTGCGCGCCCGCGAAAAACGCGGGAAAGTCAAAGACGCGCGCAACTCCGCTCAGGATGACGGCGCGTCGTATGGTGCCCTACGAATGCGTTGACACGGGGGGCGCAAGCGCCGAAAGTTGAGCCTACGCGATGATTCCGTTCTTGCAGCGATGATTCCGTTCATACATCTGGGGCCGGTGGAGATTCCGACGTTTGGGCTGATGGTGGCGGCGGCGATGGTGGCGGCGTACTACGTGTTGCGCGCGGACATGGCGCGGCGCGGGCTGGCGCCGAAGGATTCGCCCACGGCGGAAATTTTCGTCGCGATTCCCTGCCTGGTGGGAATCGTGGGCGCGAAGCTGTACCACGTTTTCGAAACGCCGCGCGAACTTTTTGAGAATCCCCTGGGGCTGCTTTTCAGCCGCTACGGCCTGGCGTGGTTCGGCGGGCTGATCGCGGGATTTGCGACGTTCATTTGGCTCGCGCGATGGTACAAAATTCCGCTGCTCGAAATGTTTGACGCGGGTTCGCCCGCCGCGGCGCTGGGCTACGGCATCGGCCGCATCGGGTGCTTCCTTTCGGGCGACGGCGATTACGGCAAGCCCACTTCCCTCCCCTGGGGCATGAGTTTTCCGCATGGGCTGGTGCCGACGACGGATCGCGTCCATCCCACGCCGATTTATGAGTTGATTGTGGCGTGCGCGATTGCGTGGGTGTTGTGGAGGATGGGCGCGCGGCAGATTGCGCGCAGAGCGAAGAGAGGTCCTTCGACTGCGCGTCCCGGCGCTTCGCGCAACGACAAAGACGCGGGACGCTCCGCTCAGGATGACGGCGCTACGGGAACGTTGGGAATGGGCGGAGTGTTCGCGGCGTATTTGGTGCTGACGGGCGCGGCGCGCTTTCTGGTGGAATTCATTCGCATCAACCCGCGATCGTTTTTCGGGTTGACGAATGCGCAGGCGGCCAGCGCTGTGTCGGTGATTGCGGGCGCGGCGTTGTG
>DATDMO010000400.1:0-2153 GCA_036518755.1 Candidatus Acidiferrales bacterium
GACCAGGCGCTCGTGCAGCTTGCGGGCCGTGGTCAGCTCTTCGGCACTATCCCCGGCATTGTCACCGGAAAGAACGCATTCGCGCACGATATCGAGAAGCAGGGCGTCAAAAGTTTCGAAACGATCCGGATCGTTGATGAAATTGCCGAGCAGCACGTAATGTTCGAGAAAGAGATGCTCGTCATTACCGCCGTCGACGAAAAGGAAGCGGTTTAGCAGCGGCGGATACATTTCGCCGGAATCGTCGCCGAAGAGAGCGAGGCGGGTTCTGGCGATGGTGGTGTCCTCTACCTCGCGCCAGATGCGGCAGAGAGTTTCGCCGACCTGGCGGATCACGTTTTTGCGGTCAGCCTGAATTTCAGCAATTTTGGAACGCAACACGTGAGCCTGTTCGCTGTGCTCGAAGAGCTGGCCGCGGCCGCGAATGTAGTCCTTACACTCAACCAGGATGCTCGAAAATTGGCTTCCCGTTTCCTGGGTGATGAATTTCAAGAGGGCGAGGTGATGGAGAACGTCCGTCTCGACGGACTGCTGAAATTTGGCGCGCGTCAGCGATTCCTGCAGAATTTCCGTGAGCATCTTGCGAAACACGGAATGCTCGGGCGGCTTGGCAGGCTTGCGTCCCTTATCGCCGCCGTAGAGCAAGCCCACGTTCACAACCTGCCGAACCAGGTCGAAAAGGTAGGTGCGGGCGAATTCCACGAAACGAGGGCTCAGAAAAACGTCATAATGAATGTTATCGACGCCGACGGTGAGATTGGGGAGGCGGATTTCGGCGGAGTACGGCTCAAGCTTCATCCGGGCTGGATGGGCGGCAGGTGGCGCGGTACGCGTTTCCAGCATCGAAAATTCTGCGATCGGCTAAACTCTAACTGTAGCGGATAAAAAACGCCGGGTGCAATGGAGCGAGAACGTAAGCGTCAACGTCCAGAGGGCGGCACAGGGCCGGAGATGCATTTGGGCACCTCGTGGCAGCACGTGCCTTCGAGCTACACAGCCAGGATGGCCGATTACCTGCCCGCGTCGGAAATTTCCAATTCGCTGACTTCGACGAACCCATCAGCGGCCAGGGATTGGGGACCATGCCTGTATCTCGGGCCGTCCGGGCAACGATGCGGCAAACCGGCGCTTGAGGGAGGTTTCTGCGCCGTCCATTCGCCTGGTTCGAGCGGGGTGATCACGCCAAATCGGAGGCGGGTGCTGGCGGCCGTCGCCGCAATTCTTGGAATTCTCTGGCCGTATGTGGACGACGTAGTTCGCGAAATCATCCGCTGGATGCATTCGCACTAGAATTGTTCGCGGGCTTCCGGCGCCGGACGGGATGAGCAGGCGCCGCCGAATTCATCAGACGGAAGATCGAGCCTGCCGCGCGATTTCCAGTTAAAATGTCGGGCCATGTCAAAACTACTGGAAGGTAAAACGGCCATCGTACTCGGCGTATGGAATAAGTGGAGCATTGCCTACGCCATCGCACAGGCGTTCTCTCGCGAGGGCGCGAAGCTGCTGCTCACTTATCAAAATGAACGCGCGAAACCGACCGTGGAGGAATTGGGGCGCGAACTCGGCGCGGCTGGATTTTTCCCGTGCGAGGTACAGCAGCAATCCGATATCGACCGGCTGGCCGAGGCCTTGCGGGCCGGGGGACACAAGCTCGATATCGTGGTCCACAGCCTTGCGGCGGCGAAGCACGAAGAGCTGAATCAACCGTTCCTGATCACGTCGCGTGACGGATTTAAGCTTGCGCTCGAGGTGAGCGCGTATTCGCTGGTGGCTATCTCGAAGGCGCTTTCACCGTTGATGACCGGAGGTGGAGCGATTCTCACTCTCACCTACCTCGGATCGACTCGCGTGGTGACGAACTATAATGTGATGGGCATCGCGAAGGCCGCGCTTGAGGCGGAGGTGAAATACCTGGCCAGCGAACTTGGCCCCAGCGGGATACGCGTCAACGCGATTTCGGCGGGCGTCATCAAAACCATCTCCGCGCGGGGCGTAAAAGATATATCGAAGGCGCTGGAGATTTCGGCGCAGCGCGCGCCGCTGCGGCGCAATACCGACCCGGCAGAGGTCGCGGACACCGCCGTGTTTCTGGGGAGCAACCTAGGGCGGGGCGTCACCGGAAACATTATTTACGTGGACGCCGGATTCCACAT
>DATDMO010000401.1:0-4289 GCA_036518755.1 Candidatus Acidiferrales bacterium
TATGCCGAAACAAGAACTCAAAGACACCCTTTCCATCCGCCGCACCGTTCAGACGAATCAGGCTAACCTGAAAGACCAGGTGGTTTCGATCAATCGGGTCACCAAAGTCGTGAAGGGCGGCAAGAACTTAAGCTTTTCAGCGCTCGTCGTCGTGGGCGATCAGGGAGGACACGCCGGCTTCGGCATGGGCAAGGCCCGCGAAGTTCCCATGGCGATTCGTAAGGCCATTGAGCAGGCAAAGAAGAATATGGTGAAGGTGAACCTGAGGGGCTCCACCATCCCGCATCAAGTGCTTGGGTCCTACGGTTCCGGCCAGGTTCTTTTGAAGCCCGCGCCGGAAGGGACGGGCGTGATTGCCGGCGGCCCAGTTCGGGCGGTGATGGAAGTTGCTGGAATTCAAAACGTGCTGACTAAGTCGCTTGGAACGTCGAATCCGCACAATGTGATTAAGGCTACTTTTGATGCCCTTCTCCATTTGAAAGACGCGGCGAGAGTTGCTGAAACTCGCGGCAAAAACGCTGAGGAAGCGCCGGTCGCGACGTAGTCGCCGCCAGTTAAGGGTTCAAAGTCATGGCCACAAAGAAGAAAGAATCGGGAACGCTCAAGATCAGGTGGGTGCGCAGCTTCATTGGCTGTCCGCGCGGTATGCGTCAGACCATTCGCGGGCTCGGTTTCCGCCGCATGCAACAGGTTGTGGTTCGCAAGGACACCCCGGAAACTCGCGGGATGATCGCGAAGGTTCACCATTTAGTTGAAATCGAGGACTAGCGAACATGGCTCATGTGCCCACGCTCTCGAATTTGAAGCCGCCGCGCGGATCGCGCCACCGAAAGGTGCGCGTGGGCCGCGGAATGGGTTCCAAGCTCGGTAAAACATCGGGTGCCGGAAATAAGGGACAGCAGTCTCGTCGCGGCTACTCCCGCCGCCCGGGTTTTGAGGGTGGCCAAATGCCCCTTCATCGCCGCCTACCGAAGCGCGGGTTCTCGGCGCCGTTTTCGAAGGCTTTTGCGGTGGTCAACGTCGAAAACCTCAATGCCTTTGCGGCTGGTGACACGGTCACGCCGGAGGCTCTCACCGAGCGGGGAATCGTGCGTGCTCAGGGCTCGGGCGTCAAGGTCTTAGGCAATGGCGAATTGAAAGTTGCGCTTACGGTGCGGGCGCACGCGTTCAGCAAATCCGCTCAGGAAAAGATCGCTGGCGCCGGAGGGAAGACCGAAATTTTGTCATGAGGAAGCTCGTCGAGGCTTTTCGCAATATCTTCAGCACGCCGGACCTCCGTAAACGTGTCTTGTTTACGCTGTCGCTGCTGGCCGTGTACCGCCTCGGCGCCTTTATTCCCACGCCTGGAATCAATACGGATCTGCTCCAGCAGCTTTTCGAGCAGAACAAGGGTTCTGTGCTCGGCATTATCGACCTGTTTAGCGGCGGCAATTTCCGCCGCCTCACGATTTTCGCGCTCGGCATCATGCCGTACATCACCTCCTCGATTATTTTGCAGTTACTGGTGGTAGTATGGCCGTACCTCGAGCGCCTCCAAAAAGAAGGCGAACTCGGCCGTCGCAAGATCACGCAATACACGCGATACCTCACCATCATTCTCAGCGCGTTTCAGTCTTTCGCCATCGCCCGAACTCTTACTGCCCAGGGGCTTGCGGGACAGTCACTCGTTTACCACCCCGGTCCCCGCTTTATCCTGATGACCATGCTGACCCTCACCACGGGTTCGGCCTTCATCATGTGGCTGGGCGAGCAGATCAGCGATCGCGGAATCGGAAATGGCATGTCGCTCATCATATTTGCAGGGATCGTCGTCGGCCTGCCGCGCGCAGTCCAGGACCTTTGGCAAAAGGTTCAGACCGAGCAGTGGGGCTCCTTCACACCTATCGCCATCATCGGCTTGCTTGTTCTTATGGCCGCGGTGGTTGCCTTTATCGTTTTTGTCGAAGGTGGCCAGCGCCGCATCCCCGTTCAGTACGCCAAACGCGTAATGGGGCGGAAGGTCATGGGCGGCCAAATGACCTATTTGCCGCTGCGGGTGAATTCCGGCGGTGTGATTCCTCCAATCTTCGCCAGTTCTCTGCTGACTTTTCCGCAGACGCTGGCGCTGATTTTCCAGAGCCGGTCTCCGCGCATACAGGCACTCGGAAAAATGATTGGCTGGGGCGAGCCGCTTTACACCGTGCTGTATGTGGCGCTGATCGTCTTTTTCGCCTTCTTTTATGTGGGCATCATTTTCAATCCCACGGAGCTGGCGGATAACATGCGAAAGTACGGCGGGTTCGTGCCCGGAATACGCCCTGGCCGGAACACGTCCGAATATATCAACCGGATTCTTTCGCGGCTCACGCTGGTAGGAGGCGTCTATCTAGCCGTCGTTTGCCTCCTCCCGGAGTGGATGATTTCGGGCATTCACTTGCAGCACCTGCCGAGCTGGCTGGGAGGCAATTGGTTTGACACGCATATGTGGCGTTTCGTCCTCGATGGGCTGGGCGTGCAATTTTATTTCGGAGGCACGTCGCTCTTGATTGTTGTCGGCGTGGCGATGGATACGGTGCAACAGTTGGAAGCACAGCTTGTCATGCGCAATTACGAAGGGTTCGTGCGCAAGGGCCGGGTACGGAGTCGGCGCGGTTAAGATGGCCATGGTTTCGGTGGCGAGGATGCCTCTCAATCGGGCGTTGATTTTCTTGGGCCCACCCGGCGCGGGAAAGGGCACGCAGTCGAAGCGCATCGCGCAACGCTACGGCGTGCCGCACCTTTCCACCGGCGACATGTTTCGCGACGCCATTAGCCGCGGAACGCCGCTCGGTCAAATCGTAAGGCCGATCATGGAGCGCGGCGAGCTCGTGCCGGACGATCTGGTGATGAGGATGGTCGAAGAGCGGTTGTCGCAGCCGGACTCGGCCAATGGGTTTGTGTTCGATGGCTTTCCGCGGACCCTGCCGCAAGCCGAACAGCTTGACCGCATCCTCGAGCGCAAAGGTTTTGGCAAGCCCCTTGTCGTCGATTTCAAGCTGGACGAGGGCGAGCTTCTCCGGCGGCTGTCGGGCCGTTGGACGTGCAGCGTGGGCGGCGAAATTTACAATATTTACGATGCCCCGCCGAAGACGCCCGGCATCTGCGATGCCGATGGCGGAGTCCTGGTGCAGCGGCCCGACGATCGCCCCGAAGTGGTGAAAGAACGGTTGGCGGCGTACGAGCGCCAGACCAAGCCTCTTGCGGACTATTACCGCCGCAAGGGCCTGCTCGATACCGTGAACGCTGCGGCAAATGTGGAAGATGTGGGCCGTGCGCTCGGCGAGATTTTCAGGCGTGCGGAAGGGCGTGATGGTCATCTGTAAATCATCGGCTGAACTCGAAAAAATGCACCAGGCGGGCCTGCTCGTCTGGGGTGCGCTGGAGAAAATGCGTGCGATGGTCCGGCCGGGCCTCTCGACAAAGGAGCTGGATGAATTTGCGGAAACCTACACAGCCGAACATCATGCGCGCCCCGCATTTAAGGGCTATCGTGGATATCCGGGTTCGGTGTGCACCTCCATCAATCAGGAGGTGGTCCACGGGATACCGTCTTCCTCCCGGCGGGTGCGCGAGGGAGACATTCTTTCGATGGATTTCGGCGTCGAGCTGAGCGGTTATTTTGCCGATGCCGCTCTTACCGTGCCCGTTGGAAAGATTCCGCCGCAGCGGGAAAAGCTCATGCGCGTCACGCGAGAATCGCTCGATCGCGCCATCAGCAAGGTGCGGCTCGGCAATCGCCTCGGAGACGTTTCGGCGGCGGTCCAGGAATGGGTTGAGGAAAACGGCTTTTCGGTGGTCCGCGAGTTCGTGGGTCACGGCATAGGAACCCACATGCACGAAGAGCCTCAGGTCCCCAACTACGGTGCGCCGGGTCACGGGCCGCGGCTTCAGGAGGGCATGGTCATCGCCATCGAGCCTATGGTGAATTCGGGCGGCCCTGGCGTCCGCGTCCTTGACGACGACTGGACGGCGGTCACCGCCGACGGCAGCGACTCGGCTCATTTCGAGCACACCGTTGCCGTTACGAATAACGGGCCGTGGATTTTGACGCGTCCCAAGGAAGTAACCGGGCCCTGCTGGTAGTCGTAATGGACTAGATTCAAAGGGAGCGCATGGCAAAAAAGCCGCTGCAGGAAAAGAACAAATCGGACGAGGGAAGCGGGAAGGAAGACGCCATCGAGGTAATGGCGACCGTGATCGAACCGCTCCCCAACGCTATGTTTCGAGTTGAGCTCGAAAACAAGCACCAGGTGCTCGCTCACATCTCCGGC
>DATDMO010000402.1:0-7942 GCA_036518755.1 Candidatus Acidiferrales bacterium
TTCGCCCCGGCGAAACTCTGGATTATCGGGTGGCATGGGCGGCGTTTTCAAACGCTGCGTCCGTCGAGTTGTCTGTTCCGGAGCGGCGCAATCTTTACGGCGTCGAGGCCTGGCATTTCCGCGCCGTGACCCACACGCTCAAACCCGTGCGCACCCTCTTTGCGTTGGACGATCAGTTCGATTCCTACACGGACGCAGCTACGCTCGAAAGCCGCCAATTCGAGATGCACCTCGATGAAATGGGGAAAATAAGCGACCAAGTGCTGCATTTGTCGCCGAACGGGCAGCCGTCGCATTCGCCCGGACCCGTAGTGATCGTTTCTCCGGGAACTCGCGATCCGCTGGGAACGCTCTACGCATTGCGCTCGCAAGATTGGCAGCGCGCGCCGGATTTCCGCGCGCCGGTTTACGACGGGCGCGACCTTTACGACATGCGCGCCCACTGCGAGGCCCTCAGCGAGCCCGTGAAAGTGACGGCCGGAAATTTTTCGGCCGCGCGCATCGCCCTTCATGTCTTTCAATACGGGAAGGAACTCTCGTCGATCCGTTTCGAAATTTGGATTGCCAGCGATCCGGCTAGGACGCCCGTTGTGATCGAGGCCAATTTGCCCTTTGGGAATATTCGCGCGGAGCTGCTCTCGGCAAAACAGTAGATGCGCAGTTTTTCAGGGGCTGGACTAGCTAGTTCTCCGGAACGACCCAGTCATCCGGCGGAAAGTCGATTTGCCAGAACGAAGGACACGGTTTTAGAAATTCGATCCCCATCTGCATCTTTCCGGATGTCGGGTTTCCGAGATAGACGATGCGGCACGCAATCGTGCTTTGCGTCGATTTGTTCGAGAGAGTCACTTCCTGCCCTGCGATAACCTTCGCGGCCAGCGAAATCAAAGCGCCGTGGGCGTTCACGACCAGAGTCCGGGTCTCCTCTTCGAAAGCCTGGTTGGTTTTCGTCTTGCCGCTCACGTTGATGGGCACGCTGAGCAGCACCCGCATGCTGCGGCGCCGGCCTGTATCCAGCAGCAACGACTGCTTGTCTTCCTTGGAGGACGTGGAGCTGCCCATAGTCTTCCTAGCGTAGAACCCGGGTACGCCCTTCGCAATAGGACTAACGTCCTACAAGTAAACAGGCTAATTGGGCGCAAACATGGTGCTAGAGTTGCCCGGCATCTCCCCGCTATTCCCGCCGCCCATGCTCTGCGTCGCGTGTATAATGCGCGGCGGCATTCAGCGAACTACCGCGAGCACAGTCGCAACGAACGCAGACTCGAGGGAAGAATGACCAAATTGGAAGCGGTGATCCAAACATCCAAGCTCGATGCCGTGAAGGACGCTCTTCATGAGATTGGCGTCGAAGGCATGACGGTTCTCGAAGCCCGCGGACATGGCCGGCAGAAGGGACATACCGAGGTCTACCGCGGCAGAGAATATACCGTCGACTTGATTCCCAAAATCAAGCTGGAGTTGGTGCTGGCGGACGACCTCGTCGAGAAGGCAGTGCAGACAATCGTCTCGGCCGCGCGCACCGGGAAAATCGGAGATGGCAAGATTTTCCTCACCAAGGTGGACGACGCGATCAGGATTCGCAATGAGGAGCGCGGCGAAAGCGCGCTTTAGGGGACTACGACACTGGCGTGGAAATGGGCGTGCCCGCCGACGGTAGAAAGACCGTGAAGGTTGAGCCCTGGCCCCGCACCGTTTGGCATTCGATCCGCCCACCGTGCGCATGGACAATCGCTTGCGCGATGGCCAGCCCCAAGCCGCCACTGCGCGCTTCCACTTCCGCCGATTCCGTCGCGCGGTAAAAACGTTCAAATATGTGCGGCAGGTGCTCAGACGCGATTCCGATCCCCTGATCTTCAAACCGCACTTCCACGGCGTCATTGATCCGCGCCAAACTCACCCGAATCACGCTATTCGCGGGCGAATATTTCACGGCATTCTCCAAAAAGACCAGAAACAGATCGCGCAGAAACGCTTCGTCGCCCCTGGAAACAACTTCCGGCTCCAGATGCTGCTCGATTCGGATGCCTTTCGAGCGGCCCAACGGAATCGCGATCTCGCAAGCTTCCTCTAAAACTTCATTTAGATACAGTTCACTGTGCGCGATTCGAAGCTGCCCGGCGTCCGCCATGGAGAGTGTGAACAATCCTTCCACGATCCGGCTCAGATGGCTCAACTCGTCGTGAATCACGCCCAAAGCGCGCTGGTATTCCTCGGGTTCGCGCCGCTCGGAGAGCACGAGTTCGGTTTCGCCTTGCAGGACGGAAAGCGGCGTCCGCATCTCGTGCGACGCATCCGACACAAATTGCCTCAATTGCCGCAGCACCGCGAATACGCGCCCGAAGAGCTCGTTGAATGTTGCCGCCAGCACTCCCAGCTCGTCGTGCGAGTGCGACACCAGTCTCGGCGCTTTCATGTCCACGAAGTCCGGCTTGGAAATAAGCTGCGCTAGACTCGCCGCGTGCTGCGTGAGGTCCGCGATCGGCGACAAGCTGCGCCCCACGAACCACCCTGAGATGAGTCCCATCAGAAGCAGACTTACTGGCAAAAGTACGATCAGCACTCGCCGAAAATTGTTCAGGACTATATCGATATCGCGCGTCGGCCCCGCAATCGCCAGCACCACCGGCCGGCCAACCAACCGAAAGGGAATCAACTCCATTCGCAGCGGACCCGTGGCGCCCTGCGCGGCGCGAAACACTGGCTTCCCATCCGGAAAATCGAGAGGTCCCACGTCGATCGGATGCGCCCGCCAATTTTGCGACATGTTCAGCGGCTTCCCCGACGACCCATCCAGAAGTTCCAGGTATTCATCGGGAAGGTCCAGGCGGAAAACATCTTCATCGGGCGGGTTGGCCGCGAGATCGGCAACCATGGGAATTCCAGCTTCGCTCAGCCTGCGATCGATTTGGAGCCGAAGCTCTCGCGCAAAAATGGAATAGATAATCGCGTAGGTGCCGACGAGAAATCCGCCCACCACCAGGCAGAAGAGAAGCATCATCCGAAAGCGAAGCGATCGTCTTTTCATCGCTCACCGTTCTGGCGGCGCGAGCTTGTATCCCGACCCCCGCACCGTCTGGATCAGCTTCACCGGACGCTGCTGATCGATTTTCTGGCGGAGCCGGTTGATGTAAACCTCGACAATATTGGTCTCGGTGTCGAAGCCGTGAGACCACACATGCTCGATGATCTCCGATCGCAGCACGGGGTCGGGCGACCGCATCATCAGCAGCTCCAGCAGGGCGAATTCCTTGAACGTCAGTTGCACATCTTCGTCGCCGCGCTTCACCGTTCTGCGAGGACGGTCCAGCTCCAGGTCTGCCGCGTGGAGTTTCGCGCCGCCCTTGTGAAATCCGCGCCGCGTCAGCGCTCGCACCCGCGCGTGGAGTTCGGCCAGCGCGAAAGGTTTGGTCAGATAATCGTCGGCGCCGGCGTCCAGGCCCTCCACTCGCTGTTCCACCAGGCTGCGGGCCGTCAGCATCAGCACCGGAGTCTCGTTGCCAGAATCGCGAATTTCGCGGCACACTTCCACGCCGCTCAGCTTCGGCAAACGCAAATCGAGCAGGATCAAATCGTATGTGGCGCGGCTCACCATTTCGAGCGCTTTCTCGCCCGTGTCCGCCACATCCACGGTGTAGAGGTTCTCGCGCAGCGATCGCGCGATGAAACTAGACACTCTTCGTTCGTCTTCCACCAGAAGAAGACGCATGATCTCCTCCGCGAATGCCTCTCGATCTTACCGCTTCAACCCGCGCTCAGGCCAAAATCGGTCTCTGAATCACGATCCGCCCGCATCGAGCGAACGGCTGTACGGCGTCACTCGCTCGCGCACTGTATTGCTCAGCACGATCGCCAGCCACGCCGACGCCGCAAAACCTGCCGCCGCGAGCAGCAGCCCTCGCGAACTCCATCCAATTCCCAGCAACATTCCGCCTACCAGCGGTCCGACGATCGACCCCAGGCGCCCCACGCCCAGCGCCCAACCCACGCCGGTGGACCTTATGGACGTCGGATAGAATCGCGCCGCAAGCGCATTCAGACCCGCCTGTGCGCCGATCACCACGAATCCAGAAGCGAATGCCAGGCACGCCACGAGCACTACATGCCTGGGGAGTACGCCCAACGCCCCCACGAATGCCGCGGCCAACGCGTATTCGAGGATCAGCGTTCGGGCCGAGCCGAATCGGTTCATCAGAAAGCCCTGCGACAAACAAACGATGACGCCTCCCAAATCGAAGAACGCAGTGGCGATCACCGATGCGAATGCTGTCATCCCCGCCTCGTTCAGCAGCGCCGGCAGCCAGCCGCTGATGAAATAAATGAGCAGCAGGTTCACGAAGTAGGGGAACCACAGCAGAATCGTCCCAAGCGCGCGCCCTTCCGTGAACAGATATTTTACCGGCACGCCCTTGCGGCGCTGCTCATCCTGCGGAACAACAATCTCGGCCTGCCCGGAAGCAAATTCGGGCGCAACTCTCGAAAGTGTCTTCCGGATTTTCGCGGGGTCTTTGCCGCGCACCGCTAAAAACTGCACCGATTCCGGCAGCATCAAAATCAGCAAAATCGCGATTGCCAGGGGAATAATCCCGCCGATATAGAATACCCAGTGCCATCCCCAGGTGCGTATCATCACGGCGCTGAGCAATCCGCAAATCGCTCCTCCTAGCGGCATCCCGGTGAATAGGATCGTCACCACCACCGGCAGCAGCCGCTTCGGCGAATATTCCGACGCCAGCGCGACCACGTTGGGCATCGCGCCGCCCAATCCCAGCCCGGTGAGAAATCTCAATATCAGGAACTCGCGATAGGTACTCGCATGGGCTGTCAGCAGGGAAAATACCGCGAAGCTGAGCGTCGCGAAGATTACCGGCCACTTGCGCCCCAACCGGTCCGCAATAGGTCCGGTGGTTAGCGCCGCGATCATCAGGCCGAACAGGCTGGCGGAGAAAATCGGTCCAAAGCTATGAACGGGAATCCCGGTGCTGCCGGCAATCGACGTCGCCAGGAAGTTGACGGTAAGAGAGTCGAATCCGTCCAATGTCAGGACGGTTCCGCAGAGAACGATAGTCCAGATTTGGAAACGGCTCAGAGGATGCTGGTCGATCAGATCCCCAATTGTCAGCGCCTGCGATTCAATGGCCACCCTAGCCTCCGCCCGGGATCCCCGCACCCAAGATATCGGACCGCTTTTCGGTCCCGAGTGTACACCCCACAAATTGCCTCTGCATTCACAAAGAGAGGTTGTCTCCAGCGAGGTCAAGGCGGTTGCTTTGACCCGCGGGAAAGTACTAGAATCCAACCTCCGGCCCGTTACTGGTCGAATAACTTGACGGCGTCCGGCCACTTGCAGTTGGGCGTCCGGTCGTCTCCACGCTAACCACCCTCAGCAGCAAATTTTCACGGGAGGATAAGGATGCCTGAGCCGTATCAAGTTCAAGAGAGATACCCGACGATACCTACCCAGCCGTTTCGCATCGACGTTCCCCTTCATACGCTCTTAAAGGACGCAGACTCGCGTCCCGCCTCAAAACTGCAGCCTGAGGGGCAGGTGTTACCGGAGCCGGAATTCCCCCAGCATCCCGAGCTGCTGCACGAAATCGATGCCGCGGATATTGCGGCCCACGAGCACGTGCTCCACAACGGCCGGCGCCAGTGGGGGGCGGCGCAAATCTTTTCCACGATGAAGGGATGGATGTTCCCTTATTTCAAATCACGCATTCGTCGCGGAGATTTTCAACCCATTATTGCCTATCTCTTTACTGAGTGGAAATGTAACCTCGATTGTCACTATTGCTGGTCTTACGACAATCGCGTCAAGGGCATGACCGAAGACACCGCGCGCCGCGCCATCGACTGGCTGTGCGAAACTCCGTGCCGCGTTCTGGCGCCGACCGGCGGCGAACCCCTCCTTCGGCCCGATTTCGTCCATAAAGTCGTGAACTACGCCGCGAAAAAGGGCTTCTGGATTTATCTCGCCACGAACGCTCGCCTGCTGCGCCCGCACGTCACCGACCGGCTCGCCGACGCGGGAATCTCCACCATCAATTTTGCCGTCGATTGTATTGAGGAAAAACCCGGCTTGCCCAGGGCGTTCAGTCATGTTCGCTCGAACTTCGAATACTTGGTGAAGCGCCAGTATCGCTACGGCTATACCGTTTTTTTCAACACCAACATTTGCCGCACGAACCTCGACGATGTGCGCCGGCTCACTGAAATCGCGCACGACCACGGGATTGCCATCACCTACCACGTCAACGAAGCGCCGATGCTCGAACAGACGCACTTCAAGCACTTGGCGGAGAACGATACCTACATTCGTCCAAACGATTTTCCCCTCGTTGATGATTTGCTCGATTGGCTGAGCGAGAAAAATAGGTCCGGATACAAAATGGTGGATTCCGTGGCCCGGCTCCAGAAGATGAAAGCCTTCGTGCGCGGCAAGGGCGAGCACTGGGGCTGCCGCGCCGGGCAGAACTGGCTCATCATTCGCACCGACGGCACGGTGGCGCCCTGTTTTCCCATGTACAACGCCACGTACGACTGGGGCGTAATCGGGGACCACAAATTCGATGTCCGGCAGCTCAATGAGATGAAGAAGTCGTGCGAACTCAACTGCTTCTCCACTCTGGGCGCAAATTTGGCGTACTGCTACAGCGGCACGCGGGTCATGAAGTGGCTGGCGAAGCAGGCCATGCACGGATTCCAAGGAGCCACCGGCAGCTTCGAGTAACTTTCCCATCGGACAATGGATCGTTGCGCGGGGCCAGGGTGTAGCCACAACGAATGCCGTTCTCGTCGTGGTCTTTGTAGGCTGCGCGACGGACGTGCAATCCCCTTTACCCCTATAACCAATTGTCCACCTCCGGGAAAAGGACTAGACTTCGAATTCAAACAGCGTTTTATCCGTTAAGGTGATGCGGTTGTGATCCATCACGCCGCTGGCGGGTACGGCTCTCACAACCGCTGCGCCTCTACGGTACGTTTGTGGTGAGCACCATGAAACCCAAGGCTATCCCGAAAAAGCGACGCCTTCCATATGGGTCAAAATCCGCTGCGAAGCCGCTCCACACAGACGAATTCCTCATTGCAGCGGTAGGTGCTTCCGCCGGCGGCATCGAGGCCTTTAGCGAACTAATCAAGAATTTGCCGCCGGATACGGGCATGGCCTTTGTCCTAATCCAGCATCTGGATCCCACCCATCACAGCATGCTTGCCGACCTGGTGTCTAAGATCACGCCCATGGCCGTGAGCGAAGTTACCAGCGGAATGCATGTCCGGCCCAACAACGTTTACGTCATTCCTCCCAACACCATCATGTCGATTTCCCATGAAACCCTGCAACTGGCTCCACGGGACGATTCGGCGGGAATGCCCATGCCCATCGACCATTTCATGAGGTCCCTCTCCGAAATGGGGAATCGCGCCATCGGTGTGGTCTTATCCGGCTCCGGATCGGACGGCACGCTCGGCCTTTGCGAAATCCAGGCGCAAGGCGGCGTCACTTTCGCCCAGGATTCGGCATCCGCAAAATACGACAGCATGCCTCGCAGCGCCGAATCCGCCGGATACGCGGACTACGTGCTTCCCCCGAAGGGAATTGCCCGCGAGCTGGCGCGGCTTGCACGTCATCCCCTTATCTCCCGCGATGCCTGGCGTCCCACCGGCGACGGTTCGCCCATCCCGCCGCAGACGAGCCTGAGTGGCATCTTTCAGCTTCTAAGGAAAACCACTGGAGTTGATTTCGCTCATTACCGCCAATCCACGATCTTGCGAAGAATCCAGCGGCGAATGGTGGTCAACAGGATGGACAGCCTTCGCGACTACTCCAGATTTGCTCAAAAGAAACCGGCCGAGGTCCACGCCCTGTATCAGGACCTGTTGATCAATGTGACCAGCTTCTTCCGCAATCCACGCGTTTTTGAGAGTCTGAAGACCGACGTTT
>DATDMO010000403.1:0-3557 GCA_036518755.1 Candidatus Acidiferrales bacterium
CCGATTCAAGTCCCGCATCGCTCGCCGCAGGATGGCCGGTTCCCGCGGACTCGTCTGCGCGTTTGAGAAGAGTTATCCATTCACCGGGCAGGGCGAAGTTCAGGCTCTGGCCTTCCTTGAGCTGAAACGCTGTGATGCCCACAAGATTTCCTTCTGTGTCAAAGAGTCCTCCGCCGCTTGAACCGGGCGACGTCGGAGCACTTGTCTGGACCACGTGAACTCCATCGCTTTTCCGCAGCGCGGAGATGATCCCTTGAGAGAAAGTCAGCTCAAGCCCTTCCGGTGCCCCGATGGCATAGACGCTCTCCCCGGTCTCAAGCGTGGAAGAAGGTCGCACGCTAACCGGCGCTAAATCGGAAGGCTTGGGCCTAAGCCCGCACAGATCGTGATTCGGCAGAGCCTGCACCAGCCTTGCGGCCCGTTTCTTGTCACCCCGGCTTATCCTTACAGAGGAGCCGTTCTCGACGACGTGACAATTCGTAATGAGCAAGTTAGACGCGATGGCCACGCCGCTTCCCAAGTCCACTGACTCTCCGTCCGTCCCCAGCGCCTCCACGACAAAAACGGAGGGAGAGACCTTCTGAAAGATCTCCACCGGCGAGAGTTGCTGATGCTTCGCAGCTCCAAGTTCGCTGTAAGCCCTGTGAGCCCAGTCGGAAGCGTCCCCAGCCCGATTTCGATTGAACACGACAAGCGCCGCGGCCACCACCGCGACAACAACGACCCCAGCAGCCCATGATGTCTTGTATCTCTTCAGTGATGACATGCTTCGTCGCCGCCCTAGCAGGAAGAGGACCCTAAATCCCCTCGATTTCGCCCATACGGACCCATTTTCTCAAGCTCAAGTATTGCTGCCGGCTCGCGAAGGCCGCGATAGTACTGTGCCGATTGGTTAACTGCCCCGAGGTACAAGCCCGTCTTTCGCGCCCTCTTCGCTGGATTTGCGAGGATTCCTGCAAAACGCGTGGACAACAAGGAATTCGACGAAAGTCCACAGGAGCTCGTGCTTGCGCTAAAACCACGGTGCAGTAGAATGGCGCGCGTGACTAGTCAGTCCACAATTCGGGAAGGCAGATCGAGGGCCCAGGCCCTCCACACCGCAGAGGCCCGTCTGCCGCCGCGGCGATTTCTAATCGACAGTGAGGTCGAGTAGAATGTCGCATAACTCACTGAAAACAAAGGGTCGGGCGCACGTCTACTCGTCACCATTTCGAGGGCCCGCTTTTCACCGCCCTCTGGGCACAACTGCATCATGCGGTAGCGGCTTCATAGCTCAACCGTCTCAATCAACGGAGGCAATGTTATGGATCGGCGATCATTCATCGGCTTTGGAACGTTCGCGGCTGGCGCGCTGATGGGCGGAAGATTTTCCAGCGCCTTTGCCGAGGACACCAAAGCGAAGCCAGGGGAGACGGTCAAAACCAACTTGGGAAACGTGCGCGGCACCGCGCAGAATGGTGTCCACGCCTTCAAGGGCGTTCCCTACGCCGCTTCCACCGCCGGCGCAAATCGTTTCATGCCGCCGAAAAAGCGCGAACCGTGGACCGGCGTGCGCGACGCGTTCGAACTTGGCCTAAGATCGCCTCAACTTTTGTCCGCCTTCCATGGGCAAGTTCCTCCGGAAATCGAACCGATGGATCGCAACGAACCCATGGGCGAAGATTGCCTGGTCCTGAACGTTTGGACACCGAGCGTTGGGCGCGGTGGCGGCAAGCGACCGGTAATGGTCTGGCTACACGGCGGCGGATACACCAGCGGCTCGGGCGGCTTCATCTGCTATGACGGCACTCAGTTGGCGCGAAAGCATGATGTGGTCGCAATCACCGTCAATCACCGGCTTACGGTTTTCGGCTATTTGTATCTGGCGGGAATCGGAGGAGAGAAATACGCAGAATCGAGCAACGTGGGAATGCTCGATATCGTTGCCGCGCTCGAGTGGGTGCGCGACAACATCGCGGCCTTCGGCGGCGACCCCGGCAACGTGACCATCTTCGGACAATCGGGCGGCGGTGGAAAAGTCAGCACGCTGATGGCAATGCCTTCCGCGCACGGACTTTTCCATCGCGCCATCGTCGAAAGCGGCGCGGCGGTGAAGGGCGTTTCGCGCGATGCCGCCAACAAGAGCGCGGAGCAGTATCTAGCCAAATTGAATCTGACGCCCGATCAAGCCGACCAACTGCAAAAACTTTCAGTCGATCAACTATTAGCTCCAACCGCCAACACCAACCCCATGCCCGGCTCAGGAGGGTTTGCCCTCGCACCGGTTGTCGATGGCACTACGCTTCCGAATGACCCGTTCGATCCCGTTGCGCCTGCGCTCTCGGCAAATATTCCGCTGCTGATTGGGACCACCGAAACCGAAGTCACCTTTTTCCCGCACCAAGTGCTCGATCCAATCAACGATGCGGAATTGCACACGCACGTGAAGCAGACGTTGCGTACCGCCAGCGACGAACAAGTAGACCAGCTCATCGCCGCGTACAAAAAGGGGCGCCCCGGCGCCAGCAACACCGACTTGTTTCTGGCCCTCGCGTCGGACGCAACGTTTCGCGCTGGAGTTGTCACTGAAGCAGAACGCAAAGCCGCTCAAGGCAAAGCGCCGGTCTACCAGTATTACGTCACCTGGCGTTCACCGGTGCGCGACGGAAAATTGCGGTCCTTCCACACCATCGAGATTCCGTTTGTCTTCGATAATGTGGACGCCTGCAAGTCAATGCTGGGCTCGGGCGAAGACCGCTACGCGCTTGCCGAGAAATTCAGCGGCGCATGGGTGGCATTCTCGCGCACCGGAAATCCAAATCACAGAACCTTGCCGAACTGGCCCGCTTTTGATGACACCAAGCGCGCGGTCATGGTTTTCAATGACGAATGCAAAGTGGTCGATGATCCACACGGCGAAGAACAGCGGTTGCTTCACTCGATCCAGTCCCACGCCAACGGTTAACGCGCGGATGGAGACGCGGCGAAGGTAAAGACGATGGCCTTCGATTCCTTGGGGCCGATCGTCACCGTCTGATCCCGCGTGCCGTAGGTTTCCTGCCACGCCTCTACTGTGTACGTGCCAGGCGGAAGGTTTCCGATATCAAATTTTCCGGATTCCGAAGTGACTGCAAAGTACGGATTATCGAAGACGAATCCGTACGCGCGCATCCAGGGGTGAACGTTGCACAGAATCGGCATCGCGAATTCGGCGCGGGTGAAAGTGGATTTGAGCGCCGCCGATCCGACCGGCTGCGACGTGCTCCACTGCCGGTTGTGCTTCGGTATAGGATGCACGTTGTGCATCGTGGGATCGTTGTTCTCGATCTCGAAGCGCTGATGCGTCATCAGCGCGACAACGTGCGGTTCGTACATGCAGTTTTCTTGATGCAGAATCACAGGATCTTTCGGCGCCTCGTAGCGATAGTTGCCGAGGCCGCTTTTCACGTACACGACGACATTGGCGAGCGCGCCGTTTTCCCCGGTCACCGCCAGCGGCGGCACGACTGGCGATTTGTTGGCCTCCACGCACGCTGCGGAAGCGCTCATATCAATTGGCTTGAGCGTGGGAGGCGTAC
>DATDMO010000404.1:0-4619 GCA_036518755.1 Candidatus Acidiferrales bacterium
AAACGATCAAGGCTGCCGCGGCATCTTATGCTAGTGTATCTGCAAGGTGCGGGGCGAGTTGGGCGCGAACTGCAACATACTTGGGGCTGGCTCAGGGGGCTGTCTCACCATCCGTTCACACGCATCTAGTCTAGCAGAGCGCGGGGGTGTCTACTCCGCCCTCTTTGCATTTAGGCATTCGTATCGGCGCGCCGATTGACTCCATTAGGGGGAATTAAGCGTGACGTTGGCTCTTGAAGAGAAATACGATCAGGTTCGGCAACTCATCGCCATGGGCAAGGAGCGCGGCTACCTGCTCTACGATGAGGTGAACGATATCCTGCCGGCCGAGGTGCACTCCTCGGAGGAAATT
The DNA here is from genome assembly GCA_036518755.1 of Candidatus Acidiferrales bacterium. Classification (GTDB taxonomy): domain Bacteria; phylum Acidobacteriota; class Terriglobia; order Acidiferrales; family UBA7541; genus Palsa-295. The sequence goes on from DATDMO010000404.1 coordinate 353, forward strand.
GACGACCTGCTCTCTACCTTCGAGCGCTACGGCATCGATGTGTATGAAGACCTTTCCAGCGCGAAGGCCGCACTGGCTGCCGCTGACAGCACGGATTCCGCCGAAATCGTCGTAGTCAAGGACGACGCCGCCTCGGAAGACGGCGACCTGGATCTCACTCCCGGCACGCTCGAAAAAACCAACGATCCGGTCCGCATGTATCTGCGCGAGATGGGCACGGTGCCCCTGCTTACTCGCGAAGGCGAAGTTGCAATTGCCAAGCGCATCGAGCGCGGCCAATTGCTCGTGCTGAAAACCATCACGCGCGCTCCCCTAATTCTCAAGGAGCTTCTCCAAGTCGGCGAGGATTTGCGCAACGGCACCCGCTCGATCAAGGAAATCGTTCAGTTCGACGATGAAGAGCTCACCGAGGAAAAGATTGAGGCTAAAACCAGGGAGACCCTGAAGCAGATTGATAAGATTGCCAAGCTCTACCTCCAAGCGATGAAACTCGCCGCGAGGCTCGAGCGCGTCCCCCGGTCCAAAAAGCGGCCCTACCTTCACGCACGCTACGCCGTGTCGCGAAGCCGCGTGGAAATGTCGAATTTGGTTCGCGAGATCGACTTTCACCCGTTCGAAAAAAAGCGTCTCATCGACAAAATTCACCAGACCGTGGAGCGCGTCCATTTCCTTGAGCGAGAGATTGCGAAGCTCGAACGCCGTGTCGATGCCTCGAAGGCTGACGTTCAGACCGAGGCTCGCAAGGATCTTCGCGCCCGCCGTCAGGAGCTGGGCGAAATCGAAGTCGCCAGCGAGGTCAGCCCCTCGGAGCTGAAGCGCGCCCTTCAGGTGATTCTTCGGGGCGAAGCAGAAGCGGAGCAAGCGAAGAAGGAGCTGATCGAAGCCAACCTGCGCCTTGTCGTCTCCATTGCCAAGAAATATACGAACCGCGGCTTGCAATTCCTTGACCTGATTCAGGAAGGCAACATCGGCTTGATGAAGGCCGTCGATAAGTTCGAATGGCGCCGCGGCTATAAATTCTCAACATACGCTACCTGGTGGATTCGCCAGGCCATTACTCGCGCCATCGCTGACCAGGCCCGCACCATCCGCATTCCCGTGCACATGATCGAGACGATCAATAAGCTGGTCCGCACGCAGCGCCAGCTTGTCCAAGAATTGGGCCGCGAGCCCACGTCGGAAGAAATCGCCAAGCGGATGGATATTCCCGTCGCGAAAGTGCGCAAGATTTTAAAGATCGCCCAGGAGCCGATCTCCCTCGAAACTCCGATCGGCGAAGAGGAAGATTCGCATCTCGGCGATTTTATCGAAGACAAAGCCGTCGTCTCGCCCTCCGACGCTGTGATCAACCTCAGCCTCAAGGAACAAACCTCCTCAGTGCTGAAGACCCTCACACCACGCGAGGAAAAAGTAATTAAAATGCGTTTTGGCCTGGACGACGGCAGCGAGCACACCCTTGAAGAAGTCGGCCAGTCCTTCGCGGTCACGCGCGAGCGCATCCGACAAATCGAGGCCAAGGCTCTGCGCAAGCTGCGCCACCCGTCACGCTCGCGCAAGCTCCGCGCGTTCCTCGAAAGCTCCGCTAACGATTACTAGACGCTTCTTGGTTCAGGCGCGTGTCCGCCTCAACAATTTCCTGCAACCGATTTAGAACGTCTAACCCATAGGATTTCATCCTCGCGCGTTGCTGGGAATTCGATGGGAAATTGCGCCGCTGCTAGACATATGATGTGCGCATGGCCACAAGCCTCGATGTCCGCGACCTGACGGTTGAATTGCCCACCGGAACCGGATGGATCGCACCCGTAAACGAAGTGTCGTTCGCGCTCGAGCGGGGTGAAACTCTCGGTATCGTCGGCGAATCCGGCTCTGGCAAGACCATGCTCGCGCTCGCCTTGATGGACCTCGCGCCCCCTGGAGCGCGCCGCAAAGGCGAAGCATGGTTGCGTACGGCGCCGCACAATGGCAATACCGCGGGCGCAAACGGTCGCCGAAATCTCGTCGCTGCTACTGCTGCTGAGATGCGCCAGTTGCGTGGGCGCGAAGTCGCCATGATTTTTCAAGAGCCGATGACGGCGCTCAATCCCGTAATTCGTGTCGGTTCGCAGATTGAGGAAGCTGTTCGCGTTCACGAGCGTCGCCTAAGAGCTAACGAAATCCGCCGCCGTGCCCTCGAGGCGCTCGAGCGCGCCGCGGTTCCGGAGCCGACAGTGCGTGCACGGCAATATCCGCATCAACTTTCCGGAGGCTTCAGGCAGCGGGTGATGATCGCAATGGCCCTGGCAGCGGGCCCCGGACTGCTCATCGCGGACGAACCCACCACCGCGCTCGACGTCACCGTGCAGCAAAAGATCCTTGAGCTTCTTGAAAAATTGCGCCGCGACCTTGCCCTCTCGCTTCTTTTCATCACTCACGACTTGGCCGTAGTGGCTCGAATCGCCGATCGTATCGCCGTAATGTACGCGGGCCGCATCGTCGAACAAGGCCCCGCGCTCGAGGTCTTGCACAGTCCGCGACATCCTTACACCGAAGCGCTTCTGCGCGCCGCACCGACACTTGCGCGCAAAAAGCCTGTTTCCATTCCGGGAACCGTGCCTTCGCTCGACGCGCTTCCGCCCGGCTGCGCTTTTGCGCCGCGTTGCCCGCGCGCCATAAACGAATGCGCCGCCGCGATACCTGCACTAATTCCCGTCGGCGAGGCCGCTACAAATCGCCAAGCACGGTGCATCCTTGCCCGCTGATCGAGCGAATGCCCTGGAGCAAATTCTGGAAGTTCGCGGCCTAAGAAAATCGTTTCGTCTTTCGTTTGGCGCGTTCAATCCGGCTGTCGATGTGACGGAGGATGTTGCCCGGCGCCGCCTCGCCGTGGATGGCGTGACGTTCTCGCTCGCGCGCGGCGAAACGCTGGGTATCGTCGGCGAATCCGGATGTGGCAAGACCACGCTCGCGCGGATGCTTTTGCGTCTCATCGAACCGGATTCCGGTGCCATCCAGTTTCGGGGCGAGGATTGGCTGGGCGCTCGCGGTTCGCGGCTCCGCACGCTGCGTCGCCGCATTCAAATGGTCTTCCAGGATCCAGTCGCCTCCCTTAACCCTCGCATGCGAGTGGCAGCCATCGTCGGCGAGCCTCTGGCAATTCATGAGCCTCGCTTTTCCACCAGAGAGCGTGGCCGGCGAGTTATTCAAATGCTCAAAGAAGTGGGACTTGGCGAAGACTCCCTCGAACGCTATCCCCATGAGTTTTCCGGGGGCCAGCGCCAACGCATCGGTATCGCCCGCGCCTTGATTCTCCGTCCCGAACTGGTGATCGCGGACGAGCCGGTTTCTGCCCTGGACGTTTCCGTGGGCGCGCAGATTCTGGAATTGCTCGACGGGCTGCGCCGAGAATTCTCACTCACGCTTATCTTGATTTCTCACAGCCTGCCGGTGGTCGCCCAGCTTGCCAGTCGCATCGCTGTTATGCAGGGAGGCCGGTTTGTCGAAATGGGCGCGGCGGAGCAAGTTCTCCAAGCGCCCCAAAACAATTACACGCAAGCATTGCTGGCTGCCGTCCCCCGCATCCCAGCGTAAGTGATAGGCGGGCAGCCCTACCGCAGACCTATTGCAATTCCTGTTGGACGGTCGTAGCTTTGGTCTAGTAAAACGGCGCAAACCCAGGGAACTTCAGCCGTGAGGGTCCAGCTCCGTTGGCAACTGTCGCGGGAAGACGCCGCCTCGATCCCGCTGGCTGAAGGCCGGGTCGGTCCTTGTGCCAGGAGGTTGCTATGGACACGTTTCACCTCATCTTCATTGCGTGGGCAGCGGTTACCGCGCTGCTGATCTGCACAATGATTTATCGCGGCACCCTCAATATTCACGAAGAGGATCACATCGCCCTTGGCGCCGGCGAGCAGACCCTCGCCGATGAGCAGCGCGCCATCGTGTCGCGAATTGAAAAGCTAAGCCTCGCGAGCCTGGTGTTGGGCATTCTCTCGGGTGTGCTACTCGCGATCATTGCAGGGATGTGGCTCTGGCAGAATTTCCAAAGCTTTTGATCGCTGCCACCGAAGTTCAGCGAATCTGCCGTTCGTTCTCGGCTATTGGCACGTCGTTGATACTCGCAATGCGACGGCGCATCAAGCCCTCGCCGTCAAACTCCCAAAGCTCGTTTCCATATGACCGAAACCAGTGCCCGCTCGCGTTGTGCCATTCATACTGGAAGGTGACAGCGATGCGGTTCTCCGTCCAGCACCACAGCTCCTTCCGCAGCCGGTAATCCAGTTCCTTG
>DATDMO010000405.1:0-5543 GCA_036518755.1 Candidatus Acidiferrales bacterium
CACCGGCTCGCCACCGGCCTCTGTCCGATAGAAGATGGCCGGAACCCTTTTACCCTGTCCTTCGAGCGTCCCCGGCTGTCCGCGTAATTCTCGCTGAGACTTGGGAGTCTTGCTCACCGAGCCAGTGTACCACATACGGTACACAACACCCCACAAACCGAGTCCGATTGCGGACTGATAGGCAGGCGAAGTTTTGGAGGTGGAGTTAAGTAGAGAAGTAACCGACACCTCGAATTAACTGGCCGGGCGATTCGATGCGCGATACGCGGCTTCGCGCGCCTTGGCCCGCGCGCCGCGAAAATACAGGATTAAGCCCAAGAGCACTCCTCCCACAGTCCCGCCAATCAGCTTCGCCTCGAAAAGCCACTTGTTCGTCGCTTCGGCGGGAGGAATGAAGGAGAGCACGATCCCGCCCACCACCACGGCAAATCCCAACAAGCCCGCGACCCAAACTCCGATTCGGCCGCCCGGAACCAACGCGGCGTTGGGGTTTGCGTTGCGATCAGGACGATAGGAGAGCTTAATTACGGCCGCGTACATATAGAGGAACGGAATGAAATACAGGATGGTGCCGGCATCCACAAAAATCTGGTACGCATTGTTGGCGGTCTCGTTGATCTGAATCAGCAAAAGAATCACGCACGAGATTCCGGCTTGCACCAGAATCGAAACCCACGGCGTTTTCCATTTGGGATGAATTTTGCCGAAGGCCGAAGGCATGTAGCGATCGATTCCGACGACGAACGGAATCCTGGCCACACCTGCGACCGTGCTTCCGACGCCGCCCGCATTGCCGAACAGCACTAGGAACGCCGCGATGATGCCGAAAAGAGGGATTCCGAAGCTCTCCGAGGCAGAAGTGATCGCTTGAAAGGCACCGCTCTTCGGATCGACTGAACCCGCAGGCAGGATCGCGAGCACCGCGAACGTACCCGCAATGTAAGCGAGGGCGATCAAAAATCCGGAGCCGAGGATAGCGCGCGGAAACGCCTTCTGGGGATCGCGAACTTCCTCGCTCATCATCGAGCATAATTCAAGCCCAACGAAAGCAAACGCGATTTGCGGCCAGAAATTCACCGTACCCCAGTCCCACACTGGCCGAATATTAGAAGTGGTGAAATGCGTGACGGAGCCGTGCGCGTGCCAGGCGTAAGCTCCGATGCCGATTAGCATGAGCAGAGGAATGTAGGTTCCCACCCCGCCTGCGTTCTGCAGCCATTTGCCGATGTTGAGGCCAATGACGTTCAGGAACACGGCCGCAAACAACATGAGGAACGAGCCAGTCATGAGGAATGCGCGGCTTTCAGCGAAATGCGCGGTGCCGCTGCCCCCCATGTAAGCGGCCATCGCGACGCTGGCCACCAGGAGCCCCGGAAAATAGAAGAACGTGTAGATCCAATAGGCCCAGCCGGCAACGAAGCCGTGAAATTCGCCGAACGCCTCCTTGGACCAAACATAGAGGCCTCCCTCATGAGGGAAGCGCGTCGAAAGTTCGGCTACAACCAGGGCAGTGGGAAGAAAAAATAGAGTAGCGGCCAGCAACCACAGGCTGATGGAGGAAGTTCCGTTGTGCGCGGCAGCGGCAATCCAGCGCGGGCCAAGCACGGCTGCGATATTGAAGAGCAGAACGTCCCAGAAACCCATCACCCGGCGAAGCTGCTTCTTTGGATCCGCTGGAGCTGCGGCTTGATCGCTCACGCGGTTTCGTCCAGCGCGGGAATCAGTTCGTCCTGGAGCAGGAAATTGTGGAGGAAGGGATCCTGCGACGCTTCCAGTTCCGGCCAGGTGCCGAAAAACTTCACGCCGCCTTCGTGAAGGAAAATCACGCGGTCGGCTAACTTTTTCGCCAGGTGCGTATCGTGCGTTACCACGATGGAGGTTTTGTGCAGCGTTTCCTTGAGCTTCACGATCAAATCGCTGATGTGTCCCGCCATCAGCGGATCGACCATGGTGGTCGGCTCATCATACAGAATCGCCTCGGGATTCTCCGCCAATGCGCGTGCGATAGCTACCGCCCGCTTGGCGCCGGTGCTGAGATCGGAAGGAAGGCGGTCGGCGAATTCCGAAACCTCGAGCATTGCGAGAAGTTCCTCCACGCGCCGGTCGACCTCCTGTTGGCTTTTGTGGTTGCGGCTCAGCATGGGAAACGCTACGTTTTCCGCCACGGTGATCGAATCGAAAAGAGCGCCCGATTGAAAAACCATCGTGGTGCAGCGGCGAACTTTTTCAAATTGTTCCTCGGTGAGATCGGTCACGTCTTCACCGCCAACGATAATGCGGCCCGCATCCGGCTTGAGAAAACCGAGCAACAGTTTCAGCGAAACGGATTTGCCCACGCCGCTGCGCCCCATGATGACGGCCGTTTCCCCTCGATCGACAAAAAAACTCACGTCCTCCAACACCACGTTGTCGTCGAAGGCCTTCGACACGTTTTGAAATTCGAGATAATGGCTGCTCATTTTTTGCCAGGCTTCGCGGGTGCGTCCAATCGGGCCGCAGCTTCCTGATAATCTCGCGGCAGGTTCATATTCTTGAACAGCAGTCCCTCCGAATCAAAGGCTTTCCACTCGGCGGGAGGAATTGTTTCCACGCGGAGGTGCTGCAAACCGTCGGTGACTTTGCGAATGCCGCTTTCAAGCGCCGCGCGAATCGCGGGCTCGCCGCGTTTGTGATACATCGCGCAAAGCGGCTCGGCGCCCAGCGTGTTCATGGGCAGCACGGCGTCCGCCGTCGAAGCAACGGCGCGCGCGAGGAGAAAGCACAGCCATTCGCGGGTGAGATACGGCAAATCGCAAGCCACCACCAGATTCCACCGTGCGGTCGACGCACGCAGGGCCGTGGCGATGCCGCCGAGAGGCCCGGCCCCCGGCCAATCGTCCGCAATAACCGGCAACGCGAAGGATTCGTATGTGGCGGGGTCGCCGACCACTGAAGGCGCGCCAACGATGGGTTCGAGCAGTCGAGCCGTTCGCACGAGCAAGGGTACGCCGCCAACTTCCAGCAAAGCCTTGTCGCGCTTCATGCGCGAACTCCCACCGCCGGCTAGTATGAAACCACCGATCTGAACCGCCATGATGCCCCTTTGCGAAGATTCTATCTTGGGCAGCTTGGTAACTCAATGCGGAACAAGGAGATAGGCTAGACCTGAAGATAAGCTTCCTGATATCTGTAGCTTACAAGGAAGGTTAAACCCCGGTTAAAACTTGCCCGCTGTCAATTTTTCTGTTGCGGTAAGACCGATTTTTGCTATATTAGCACTCGCCAATGGAGAGTGCTAATCGTCTCCACCCGGCAAAACAACAGCAACCATCGGAGGAATTGCACAAATGGCTGTCAACATTACGCCGCTGCACGACCGCGTGTTGGTCCGGCGGCTCGAAGAGAAAGAGAGCGTAAAGGGCGGCATCATTATCCCCGACACGGCTAAAGAGAAGCCGCAAGAGGGCGAAGTGATCGCCGTAGGCGCCGGCAAAATGAATGAAGAAGGCAAGCGCATCGCGCTGGACGTGAAAGTGGGCGATCGCATCCTTTTCGGCAAATATAGCGGGAACGACATAAAGATCGACGACGAGGAATACATGATTCTAAAAGAAGACGAAATCCTCGCGAAGATCGGCGGCGCGGCCAAAGCGGCCGGCGGCGGCAAACGGTAACCTCCTCGAAAGTCCGCTGAGGCGGGCCGGGGAACCACATTCCAAAGGTCTTAAAACAGAAAGAGGAGAATAGAGGATATGGCAAAGCAAATCGTAACTGGTGAGGGTTCGCGCCAGGCGATTCTGCGCGGCGTAAATATACTAGCGGACGCCGTGAAGATTACGCTGGGCCCCAAGGGGCGCAACGCGGTAATTGAGAAGAAGTTCGGCGCGCCGGTTATCACCAAGGACGGCGTGACGGTAGCGAAGGAAATCGAGCTGCAGGACTCGCTCGAGAACATGGGCGCGCAGATGGTGCGGGAAGTGGCGTCCAAGACGTCCGACGTGGCCGGAGACGGCACGACGACGGCAACCGTGCTGGCCCAGGCTATCTTCCGCGAAGGCGTGAAGACGGTAGCGGCAGGCGCAAGCCCAACGGCCCTGAAGCGCGGCATCGAAAAGGCCGTGGAAGTGGCGGTTGAGGAAGTGAAGAAGTTCCACAAGGACGTGAAGGGCGACATGATCGCGCAAGTCGGCACGATCAGCGCCAACAACGACAAGCAGATCGGGTCGATTATTTCGGAAGCAATGAAGACGGTGGGCAAGGACGGCGTCATCACCGTTGAGGAATCGAAGACGATGGAGACGACGCTGGAAGTGGTCGAAGGAATGCAGTTCGACCGCGGCTACCTTTCTCCTTACTTCGTCACCGATCCGGAGCGGATGGAGTGCGGGCTCGAGGACGTGCGCATCCTGATCCACGAAAAGAAAATCAGCTCGATGAAGGATTTGCTTCCCTTGCTCGAGCAAATCGCGAAGATGGGCAAGCCGCTGTTGATCGTCGCTGAGGATGTTGAGGGCGAAGCGCTCGCAACGCTGGTCGTCAACAAACTCCGCGGCACGCTGCAGTGCGCCGCCGTCAAGGCTCCGGGCTTTGGCGACCGCCGCAAGGCAATGCTCGAGGACATCGCTACGCTTACGGGTGGCAAGGCCATCACCGAAGATCTCGGAATCAAGCTCGAGAACGTGAAGGTGGAAGACCTCGGCCGCGCGAAGAAAATCACCATCGACAAGGACAACACCACGATCGTCGAGGGCGCGGGCAAGGCCAGCGAGATCGAAGGCCGCGTCCGTCAGATTCGCGCGCAGATCGAGGAAACCACGTCCGATTACGACAAGGAGAAGCTGCAAGAGCGGTTGGCGAAACTTGTCGGCGGAGTTGCGGTGATCAAGGTAGGCGCGGCAACCGAGACCGAGCTGAAGGAGAAAAAGGCTCGCGTCGAAGATGCGATGCACGCAACGCGCGCGGCTGTCGAGGAAGGGATTGTCCCCGGCGGCGGCGTGGCGCTGGTGCGCTGCATCGCGGCTCTCGAAAAGCTCAAGCTGCAGGATGATGAGGCCATCGGCGTCAACATCGTGAAGCGCGCACTCGAAGAGCCCATGCGGCAGATTGCTCTCAACGCAGGGCAGGAGGGCGCGGTAATCGTTGGCCGCATTCGCGAATCGAAGGACGACAACTTCGGGTTCAATGCGGACACCGAGGAGTTCGTGGACCTGGTCAAGGCGGGAGTGATTGATCCGGCCAAGGTCACGCGTCTCGCGCTGCAGAATGCCGCTTCTATCGCCGGCCTGATGCTGACCACCGAAGCTCTGGTGGCGGACATCAAGGAAGAGGAGAAGAAGGGCGCTGGCGCAGCGGGCGGCGGTATGCCCGGTGGCGGCGGAATGGGCGGGATGTACTAGAGGTTAGAGGCTGGAGGTTAGAGGTTAGACCATCTGGCCGAAGTCAACATCTCACGTTAAAAGGGGCGTCCTGATGCGATCCGTCGGGGCGCCCTTTCTTTTTCGCAAGGATACGATTAGCGGGTTATCTTGACATTTTCATGCCCTCGTCTACGATGAAAGAATCAG
>DATDMO010000406.1:0-16711 GCA_036518755.1 Candidatus Acidiferrales bacterium
GAGCGAAGTGAATTCCGAAAAGACAAGATTCCCCGCTTGGGTATATCATTTCGGGGCAGGCCTTGGTGTTACGCGGCTCCGAGGTCAATTCGACTGGGATCAGGATTGGGTGGACCATGAGGTCAAGCATGAATAGGTGTATGTGGTTGACGGCTGGGCTGATGGCCGCCGGTCTATTTCTTCCAGCGGTTTCGCACGCGCAAGCCGCTCAAGCAAATCCGGGATCCACATCCAGCCCGATGAGCAACCCGCTTTCGCGAACGGACTCACTTCGCGCGAACGAGAGCATAGATGACGCTTACTTGCACCAGAAATTGGGTGATCCGAAAGAAGAAGCGGCTTACCAGGCATTTTATAAGGCCGAGGCCGCGAAGAAGATCAAACTTGGCAATGCCTTTCTCGCCAAATATCCCGGCGACCGCTATACCGAAGCGGTATACGAAGAGCTTGCTCAGACCTATTACAACAAAAAAGATTTGGCGAACTTTTACACGTATTCGGACAAGGGACTCTCCCTTTTCCCGGATGATGTGCATCTGCTCGCCCTGACCGGCTGGGTGATTCCGCGCGCTTTTACCCCCAATGAGCCGGATGGGGATAAGAAGCTCGACAAGGCCGAAACGTACGAGAGGCACGCGCTCGATGTGATGGCTAAGATGGCAAAGCCCGACGTTTTCACAGAGGAGCAATTCGCCCAGTTCAAGACAGGCGAATCGGCTGTGGCTCATAGCGGGCTCGGACTCATTTACTTTCGGCGCGAGAAATATGACGAATCCGCCAAGGAACTCCAACTGGCCATCCCGGGTGAAGCAAATCCTGATCAGACCGACCTCTTCATCCTCGGCGCCGATTTCGAGAATTTGAGCCACTTCAAGGAGGCGGCGGACGCGTTTAGCCGCTGCGCCCAGATCACCGGCATGATGCAGGATCGATGTAAAGAGTACGCGGGTGTCGCCCTGAAAAACGCCAGCGTGGCGAAGTAGAAAATCATCCGGCCGTCATGCAAATCGCTTCCGTGGCTAGCGGGACTGGCAGCCGCTATAAGCACATGCGATCAGGACGCGAGTCTCGCGCGGTAGCGTTTGTTACGCTTTGCTCCGTTGCCGCGTTTCTTGTTTCGTGTGGGCGTCATAGTGAGAGGGCCCCAAAACTTATTGAGGCGGACGGCAGTAGCTACGTCGCTTGCAGCGGTGCTGTTTGGATGTTGGACGATAGCAATTTCAAGGACCCTGGGACGTGGAGCTACCGAGTCATATTCAACGACGCCAAAGGAATCCACCATGAGCTCAAAAGAGTCAGAATCCTCAAGATCACGAGCTTGCCGACTAACACACCAGCGTGCAGCGGGTTACACTAGTCATTTTGCGGTCTTTTTTGGTTTCTAAAGCTCCGTTCCTGAAAGCAACGGATCCTGAAATGTCTGATACAATAGTGACCTAACCAATTTAAGGCGGGTTTCATGCCGATTTACGAATACATTTGCGACGAATGCGGTGAGCATTACGAGCGGTTGGTGATGAACGGGAAGACCTCGGTTGAGTGCCCGAAGTGCGCGAGCGCGAAGCAAACGCTGCAATTGTCTGTCTTTGCCGCACCCGCCAACGGCAGCAAATCCTCGGCAGGCCCGACTTCCGGCGGCGGCGGTTGCTGCGGCGGCGCCTGCGGTTGCAATTGATCTGCTCCCGCGACGGACTTTGATCGCCAGACGGCTAAGAGTTTCCGCGAAATCCTAAATTCCCAAATTCTTCCCCGCAACTTGCAGCGCCCATTTTCCCAGGCACGCGAAATTAGCGCATCAGTTCCTTCCAGCCTCGGGTTTCATGACCGACTGCTGATTATTAGGGAGCGGGAGATTGAGCAGGCGGATTATTGCTTCGGCGCTGACGACTGCTGCGCTGGCGCGGGTGCCGGCGCTGATGACGGCTCGGGGCCTCGCTGCTGCTTCTCGTCCGGTGGCGGCGCCAGGGTGAATTTTCCATCGACGATGGGGTTGCGATCCTCGCCTTCACAATCCTCGTAGACCATGCGGTGAATCTTCGCCACTCGTTCGTAAGTCCGCTTCATATGCCACGGGGCTGTGAGGTTGGCCGGATCGATGATGGTCATCTGATCTTCCAAATGGCCCGGGTCGATCATCCGCATCCGCTCGATGAAATGGGCCTGCTGCGTCAGAATTCCGATGGTCAGGAATCCCTCCACGTCTCCAAACGCCGAAACAGAACTGCCCGAATCGGGACCGCCGTACGCACTCTTCACCGCGATTGTGTCCATTACGAGTGTTTGGCCTTCCCAATGTCCGATTGAATCGCCCCACGTGGTCGCCCACAAATCATCCTTGCCGGGATGCTGACGCCCGTCGGTGTAGATAATGCGAATTTCGCGGCTGGAGAAAATCAGCGCGGTTTCTTTCGGCGTGATCAGCACTTCGAACATCAAGGGTGTGTCAAGCATTATGCCCGGATAGCCGAAGGTGCAAGCCGTGAAGGCGTCCGCGGGATTCTCGCCGCGTGCGACCGCCGCAAGCCTCGCGCGCTCTTTCGCCTGCATCGCATCAACTTTCGCCTTCGTAGCGGCATTCAGCGGCGGCGACCACTGCATTATTTTGAGGACCCGCTCGAGCGACTGGTTGAATCCTCCCGATGCATCGGGCGTCCCACCTACGTTCTCCCACTGGCCGCTCCAATCGGGCAATTTGCCAGGCGCGCCCGTTGCGGCCGCGCAGGCCACCGCGCATGCCAGTAGGAGCGCCACGGCCAGAGCATGCTTCCGCAGGATCATTTTCCTTGTCCCGCTGGAGTGCCTGCGAAGGGCCCGGCTGGGCCGCTACCCGAAACGTATTGGCCGCCCTTGATGCCATCGTGCATGGGATGGATGTTCAAGATCACCTTGTCACCCGGTTTTATGGTGACAGGCCGCCAGCCGACTCGCGCCAGATGTTCCGGGCTGGTCATTTCAATGCTCCACTCTTCGTCGACGCCTTGGTCGTTCTTCACCATCACTTGGATGAAGACGTGCGGATTGGTCCAGCGGAAATCCTTGACGGTGCCCTGGATCGTAACAATCTTGGACTGGTCGAACATCGCAAACGAATGGTGAGCAAACGCCGAACCCGCCGTCAGCATTGCCGCCATGGCGATGAGGGTATAGCTTAGCACCCTACTCATTTGTTCCTCCGCTGCCCGACGTACCGTTTTCGTGTATGGTACATGCGATTTGCGCTGCCTGCCAGACTGATCTATCGAGGACGAAGTTGTGAAAATAGACGGCCAGATTCATGGGCATTTCGCAGTCTGCCAACCCTACCGGGCTGGAGTGGGCGATGGCGGGGTAGGCGAACTCTTCGAGGTGGAAAGGAATTTCTGGAGTTCATCGCGCTGCCGGCGAGCCTGCTCGGCGAAGGCACCCTTAGGGGCAAGCTTGAGATACTGATTGAGGTCGTCAAGCAAGGCGCGATCGTTTTGGAGCTGCATGTGGATGTTGGCGAGTACGAGGTAAAGGGTGGCGTTATCGGGCCTAAGTTTGACGGCGGCGACGGCGCTTGGTTCGGCTTCGGAGGCGCGATGCAACTCGACAAGCGCGCGGGCTAATTGCGATTGCGCGCGCCAGGAATTGGGATCGATCTCGACAGCATTGCGTGAGAAGGTTTCGGCGTCGGCGAAGTGATGCCCGTTCAAGGAAAGCTCAGCAAGCCCGAGATACGCATCCTGGTATTTCTCATGGCTCACTTCGATCGATTTTTGAAAAGCTTTCTCGGAATTGGCGGTGTCCGCGAGTTTCATGTACGCGACGCCGATCTGAGCGTAGGCTTCGTAGTAATCGGGATACTCCTCAATCGCCTTTTCGAAGGATTTGAGGCTACCCTGATAGTCTGACTTTCCATACAGCAGGGCCAATCCCTTTTCCATTTGGTCGTGCGCCTTGCGCGGAATGGAAAGATCGCGCACTGAGACGGTGTTCGGTCCCTTGGTGTTGGCGTCAGCGGCCCTGCGAAGCTCGATCTGAAGGGCCCGCTCGTCATTGAAGAGGTCCACTTGCTGGCTGACGCTCTGATAGCCGCTTAGGTCGACCACCAGGACGTAGCTGCCCGCGGGAATTCTGGAAAAGACGAACCTTCCGCCATCGCCGCTGAAAAATGTTTCGACCGAGGGGCCATGCGTGGATTGGAGGTCCAGTCTTGCGCCGTCAAGCCGAGCGTGAGTTTCGGCGTCCGAGACCGTGCCGCTCAAGTAACAGGGGCCGCAAGTAGATGTCTGCGGACCTTGCCCCGCTGCAATGGGCGCAGAAAACGCCACGCACAAGGCCAGCACCACCCACCGAACAAATGGAACGAAGCTTGACACACTCGGCATCGTCCACCCCCAATTGGCGACTAGCCTACACCCCGGGCAATGTCTGAACAAGGGGCTGCCAAGCAGGGAGGACAGACTAGAAACGCCAGGCGCAATGGAGTAATCTCCATGGCCGTGAGAGCCGGAATTGTGCGGCGGCACGCCGGCAAAGGGGGATCTGGCGTAATGCGAATGAAGTTGGGCGTCGCATTCTTGCTGGGCATTTTGTTATCCGCTGGCTTTTTCGTTCACTCCATTCAGGCTCGCGATTCCTACCGTTCGGGCAACCCGTTCATTGCGAGCGATTGCGACCGCGCGTGCCTCTATGGGTTCGTCGATCAATATATGGCGGCGCTGGTGGCGAAGGATCCGTCCGGCGTGCCATGGGCGAAAACGGTGAAATTTACCGAGAATAATGTGGTGCTGCAGATCGGCGACGGGCTTTGGGGCACGATCAGTGGCAGAGGGGCGGACGATCTGAGGGCGGCCGATCCCACGACGGGACAAGTGGCGTATTACGGAGTGGTGGACGAGCGCGGAAACAAAGCGTTCTTTGCGCTGCGGCTCAAAGTGGAGGAGCACAAAATCGCGGAGGTGGAAACGATTGTGGATCGCAAGGGCTACGGGCCAGGGCCATTCGGCGATCCGGAGACCCTGAGACCAGTCCCCGTGCTGCTGGAGGACGTGCCGACGGATCGGCGGACGGCGCGCGAGCGAATGATTGCGCTGGCGGACGGCTACTTCAACACGCTGCAATTGAATGATGGTCAGGTGTTCACGCAATTTACCGATGATTGCAGCCGCCGCGAAAATGGCGTCTGGACGGCGAACGATCCGCACCCGGATCCCAATTCAAATTATTCTGTGTACGGCAAGATTTCCTGCGACCAGGGATTCAAGCTGGGCAATTATCGCTGGGACGACCGGCTGCGCGCGCGGAGGTTCCCACTGGTTGATGAGGAAAAGGGCCTGGTGCTGGCCGGTGGGTTCATCGATCACGCGGGGAGGCTGGAAAAGTATACGACGACGGATGGCGTGACCCACCAATCGCCGATGAAATCGCCACATTCGTTTTGCTTGTTGGAGACGTTCAAGATTGTGGATGGAAAGATACGGCACGCCGAGGCGGTGTTTATCACTGTCCCGTATTACATGCCGTCGCCCTGGGTGCAATAGAATGGTCCTGAGGGCGGATTTTGCGGAAGGGAGCTGTTCCAATGGTTGACTTTTCCAATCAGCCGACGATGAAGGGATTTTTTGCGCCCACGCGTTTTGAGGCGGACGTATACGACTGCGAAGTGATCGGGAAAGTTCCGACGGAACTTAACGGCGCGTTTGTTCGCCTCGGCGGCGACTGGTTTTATCCGCCCAAATTCGAGGACGATTCTCCGTTCAGCATGGACGGCTACATCAATATGTTCCGGTTCAAAAACGGAATCGTGGATTACAAAGGGCGCTGGGTGAAGACACCGCGATTTAAAGCGGACGGCGCGGCGCACAAGCAGCTCTTCGGGAAATATCGCAATCCGTTCACCGACGATCCCAGCGTCGCTGGACTCGACCGCAGCGTGCAGAACACCACGCCTCTGGCCTTCGCTGGAAAGCTTTTCACACTGAAAGAAGACAGCCTGCCGTACGAGATCGATTGCAACACGCTCGAAACGATCGGGCCTTACAATTTTCATGGGAAGTACAAGAGCCTCACGTTTACCGCGCATCCGAAAGTCGATCCTACGACCGGAGAGATGATCTGTTACGGCTACGAGGCCGAGGGCCTGGAAACGAAGGACGTGTTTCTCTACACCATCAGCAAAAAGGGCGAGGTCACGCGCGAACTGCGCTTCAAAGTTCCCTACGTCTCGATGGTGCACGACATCAGCATCACTGAGAAGCACGTGATTATCCCGATCTTCGGATTTGTCTCGAGCATGGAAAGGCTGAAAGAGGGAAAGGTCCACTGGGGCTGGGACGACACGAAGCCTGCCATGGTGGCCATCGTGCCGCGCGACGGAGAGGCGAAAGATATTCGCTGGTTCAAAGGCCCTTCGCGCGCGACCGTGCACACCCTGAACGCGCGCGACGAAGGCGAGAAAGTGATTTTCGAAGCGCCGATTTTCGATTCCAATCCGTTCCCGTTTTTCCCGCCCGTGGATGGCTCGAAATGGGATCCGACCAAGGCGAAGGCGTATATTCGCCGCCAAACATTTAATCTGAACTCGAAAGACGATGGTTTCACTGAGGAAAAACTTTTCGAGATGAACGTGAGCGATCTTGGGCGCGTGGACGACCGCTACCTCACGCAGCCCTACCGCTACGCGTTCACGGCTTATTCGGACAAGCAGAGGCCTTTTGAAGAATGGAAGGCCGGCAATTTGGGCGGACGCGTGAGTAATTGCTACGGGCGTTTCGATCTGGCGACCGGCAAGATGAATTCCTATTTTGCGGGACCGACGCACAGCCTGCAAGAAGTTTGCTTTGTGCCGCGGAAAAACGGAGCGGAGGGCGAAGGGTACATCATGGGCGTGGCGTCCAATTACGCCGAGATGCGTTCGGAACTGATCATCGCGGATGCGCAGCGGCTCGAAGAGGGTGATGTTGCGCGCGTGCTTTTGCCTTTCCGCGCAACGGCGCAGGTGCACGGCCGGTGGATGGATGAAGGCGAATTGCCGTTTGCGTGAGACCAACCATGGACGAAAACTCGCTTAGAGTGGCAGCAACGTTGACACGCCGCACATTCATGGGAGTGATCGCGTTGGGAGGATCCGCGCTGGTGGCGCCAACCGGCGCACTCTTGGTACAAGCCAAGCCAGCGGAACGACACAGCAGCCCAGTTGTGTCGTTCCACATGGATCAGCCGTATCTCGATATGACGGGGACGGCCATCCCCTACAACCCGCCGCCCGGTGTGCGTTCAGGGGATCCGGCGTCGCGGCTTGGCGAGGATGCGCTTCGCAGCATGTTGCTTTAGGACGTGACCACATTTCGTTGGAGATTTGCCGCCAGAGATTTCCCCTACAACTTGTCTATTTTAGCCGCGAGGATGAAATCGCTTTCCGTCAGGCCATTGATTTTGTGCGTCCAGGTAGTGACTTCCGCCTTCCCCCAGGAAAGAAGAATGTCCGGATGATGCCCCTGCGATTCGGCTATCTCGCCCACCTTGTTGACAAAAGTGAGCGCCTGCCGAAAATCGGGGAACGCAAATGAGCGGGTGAGGTGATGCGCGTCCACGACCTTCCACAGCGGCACCTGTTTCGCCAGAGCTTGAAGCGGCTCGCCAGCGAGAGGCGGTGTCCCTCCGCGGCAGGGCTCGCAAGTTTTCGCAGCCAACTCAGTCATTGTTCATACCCCCTGCCACTATTCTGCCACGCCTGAAGGCGCTAGAGGCGGATCGGTTGCGGCGTCCTCTACGGGGGGCGATGAAGTTCTGCTATTCTCTCGTGCGTTGTGCACGGCGGCGCACTTTCCGGGAGGCAACTGAAGATGGCGGACGAAATTCAGGAACTTCACGAGCATGCTCGGGAGGGCGCACACAATCCGAGTCTCGCGCCCGTGACGGTGACGATGGCGATCTTTGCCGTATTGGTGGCGGCCGTTTCGCTGCTCGGCCACCGAGCCCACACCGAAGAGCTGCTGGCTCAAACAAAGGCTACCGACCAGTGGGCTTATTACCAGGCGAAAGATATCCGACAGCACAGCTACGAAACTTTTCTGGATCAACTTTCCCTTGCCGGGCCGCAGAATTCGGATCAGGTGCAAAAGCTGAGGGACAAATATGCGAAAGAAGTGCAGCGCTATCGTGCGGAGCAAGCTGAAATCGAGGCCGAAGCGAGGAGAGCTGAGAGCGAGGTGACGCTGCAGCGACGGCGAGCCGACCGGTTTGATTTGGGCGAGGTGATACTGGAGGCGGCACTGGTGATCTGCTCGATTGCGCTGCTCACGCGGAAACGGCTCTTCTGGCAATTAGGCTTAGTCCTCGGAATTTCGGGAATGGTAATCGGAGCCGCTGGTTTCCTGGTCCACTGAGGGCGCCGCCGGAAAACGACCATCTATCGCGGCGCGGATGCTGCGGTGTATTTCTCCACGTACTGGCGGACGTAAGACGCAAAGACCCTTTCGAGATTTCGCATCACCGGTCCGGGGGCAGCGGGCATTTTGCGTGCCGCGATTTCGCCGACGGCGATCACGCTGCGATTCGTCGAGGAGATGAAAACTTCGTCCGCCGCGTAAAGATCTTCGGAGAAAAGGGTGCGCTCTTCCACGCGGATGCCCGCTTGCGGGGCAATCTCAAGCACGATGCTGCGCGTGACTCCTTCGAGGCAGCCCGATGAGAGCGGCGGAGTGAAAATGCGGCCACCGAACACACAGAAAATATTCGCGGTGGTGCATTCGGCAACTTCGCCGCGCTCGTTGAGCAGAATCACTTCGTCGTAACCAGCCTCGTGGGCTTCGTTGAGGTTCCAGACGTTGTTGAGCCAGGAAGTGACCTTGACGCCGGCTAACGGCGAGGCCGCGTGGCGGCCGTGTTCGCGGATCGAGAGACGCACCGGCTCTTGATAGACCGGCAAATCGCCAGAGTAGATCAGCAAATCCGCAGCGGGAAGATTCTCGTCGCTGCGCCACGGGCCTGGCTGGTTGTTGATCACGTAAATTCGAGCCGAGCCTTCCTTCACTTCATTTGCGAGCAACACTTGCAGGACACGATCGCGGACCGCGCCGGCTTCGAATGGAAAAGGGCAGCGAATGCGTTCAGCGTTGCGCGACAACCTCAGCCAGTGGCGTTCGAACGCGAACGGAATCCCCTCGATCACCTGCATGGTGGTGAAAAGACCCCATCCGCTCAGCAAACCCGATTGGCCGGGAGAAAGACGCACCTCGTGGATCGGTAGCAGGCGATCATTGTGAAATACGAAGCGATGGATCATGAGTGTCTCCCAATTGTATCGCAGAAGTGGCGGGGCCGTTGAAAGTTGAGCGCACGGCGTTGTAGCTGCGCACGCAACAAGCAGAGAGTTGCTTCTGCTACGCGCCGAGCGCAGCCACCTGCTCCTGGATTTCGCGCGCTATTTCTTCCGCGGGCCGCGCGGTGTTGATTGGCATGGGTGAGCCGAGAGCAATTGTTATTTGGCCCCGAGGCGCGCGCCTCTTTCCAGCTTGCTTCAGCGCAAACAACCCACCCAACCGAGCCGGAACCACGGGGGCGCTGAGCCCAGTGGCAAGGAGTCCTATTCCTGCGCGGAAAGGAGTGATGTGGCCGTCTCGGGTGAGCTCACCTTCGGGAAATATAAGGACGCTCCATCCCCGGTCGATCAAATCGCCGACGAAGGCGAAACTCTTGCGGAACCCGGCTTGTCGCGGCAAGGGAAAGACATTGAACAACGCGACTACCGCGAAATATTTGAAGCGGTTGAGCAGGCTGCGGAAAAATCCGTTATCGGGCGGGGGGCGGCGCATCGATTCCAGGCGCTCTCCATCCATCGCTACGGCCAGGCGACGCCGCAGGCGCGCAGGCAGGGCGTGAAGGATGAGAGCAGGATCAAAGTAGGTAACGTGATTCGCGACCACGAGCACCGGGCCTTCCGCAGCGCGAAGATTTTCACGGCCGCTTACACGCGGCCAGCCGAGTATCAGGAGCGCAGGGCGAGCCAACACAGTGAAAGCCGCGGCTCGAAGAAGGCGCGCCGGCCAGCTTTGGGCCCAGCGCGGGTAATGGAAGGTCGCGACACCTTGCGAGGGCTGCGCGACCAACCTTTCCAGCGCTTCGAGGGAATTCGCCGAGGCGAACTCTGTTTCGCTCAAATCCACCTGATAGCGGTCTTCAAGGGCGCTGAGGAGCTCGACGCGGTCGATCGAGCTTAGCTGAAGAGGCGCGGATTCATTTGTCGCCAGGCGGCCATGTGAAATTCCTTTGAGGAGTTCGCCGAGGACTCCGGATGGTGCGGCTTGAAAGGAGCCGGATTGCCGCTCGGCAAAAGCCGCTTCGGCGGCTCCGAGAATGCGACTTAGCACGGGTTTTTGGGTCGGTGTACGGGGGAAGTCAGCGTCGGGCCAAACCAGCCAGTGCTGCATGCGCTGGAAAGGCGCGAGGCGCTCATTCGCACGCTGAACGATCGCATCGGCGTCCGACTTATTCGCCGAATCCTTCAGCAGCAGCACCGCGCACGGCTGGGCGTTACCCTCGCGCTCGAGGCCAACGACCACGCAATCGCGCACGGAGTGATCCTTGCGCAACTCCGCCTCGAGATCCTGGGGATAGACGTTCAGACCTTCGGCCGTAACGATTACATTTTTCCTCCGGCCTTTGAAGTAGAGATTGCCTGCTTCGTCGCGCTCGCCGAGATCGCCGGTGTGGAACCATCCATCGCGGTCCGGAACGGAGACAACGTCTCCGCGCTGCCAGTAGCTCTCCGCAACATTTGGGCCGCGCACCAAGATTTCCCCATCTTCCGACAATTTCATTTCCAGCCCCGGCATGGCCTTACCAATCGAACCGCTGCTCAAGCGAAATGGATGATTCAAGCTAATCAAGGCTGTGGTTTCCGTGAGTCCATAGCCCTGGATTACGGCATAGCCAAGACGTTTCCAAAATTCCTCGACCGGGGAAGGAAGCGTGGCGCCGCCGCATACGATCGCTAAGAACTTCCAACCGAAGCTGCGGCGGATGGCGCGAAAACGCCACCATCGCTTGAGGAAGTGCTCGTCATGCGAAGCGCGGAAGCTTCGCTGGAATTTTTCGAGGCGCCCCCGGGTCTTCAAGTCGCGCTCGGTTTGGTCCCGGAGCGATTCGAGCAGCCGTGGCACGGTAACGAGGACGGAAACGCGCTCGCTCTTAATTGCGCGAACCACTTCCGAGGGATTGAGCGTGTCCAGAAAAACGGCCGTGGCGCCGAGAATTTGAGGAATGAATATACCAAGCATCTGGCCAAAGACGTGGCTCAGCGGCAGCAAGTTCAGAATTCTTAGAGGGTGAAGAAAGCGCTCGTAACGGCGATACCGGTGGATCTCCTGCTCGATCGGCTGGATGCTCGCGAGGATATTCGAATGCGTAAGCACAACGCCTCTGGGCTCCGCGGTGGTGCCCGATGTAAAGACGATTTGGAGGGGATCGCCGCCGGCAATCGAGGGCGAAGGAAACATCTCTTCCTGATCATTTTCTCCCGACTCGAAGAAGTTCTCTAGCTGCAGAACCTGTGGCACACCGCCGGGCAACGCAAGGCCCTTTCCGAGGGCAGCAAGCCGTATTGCGGCGAGGCTCGCGACGCGCTGCGCGAAACCCTCATCAGCCGCGAGATCCATTGGGACGCACATGGCTCCGGCCAGCGTGCATCCGAGGAATGCGGCCACCCACCAGCCAGAGTTTTCGGCCCACAGCAGCACCCGGTCGCCTTTCTGAACACTGCGCTCGCGGAGTTCCCATGCGAATCTTGTGGCTGCTCGAAACAACTCTTCATACGGCCAGCGGATTGTTCGATAGCCGCTTCGCCAGACAACGGCAATTTCGTCCGAAGGGCGCGAATCTTGCTGGAAGTATTCGAGGAGCGAGGTGCGAGGCATGGCCTCCCTAGTGTCCCGCAATCGTGGTGAACTGGGAATGGCTCAGCGGAAAAATGAAACATTCCAGTGTCGCAAGGCGTGGTTTTGTTTGCACGGAGAAGGGCGCCTGAGAGTTCCGCGAAGTGTGTTCCTTGACCGGGTTGCGAGCGTCGAATACACTAGGCGTTTCGCTTTACGGTCGCCGCGCCGTGTGTGCCGCCTTTGCCGCGTGTAGCGCCGTCCCGAAGGCAAACTACAATACATTTGCACAAATTCGCAGTGCGAGGACGCCGCCAGAGGAGAAGGATCGTTGCCGAAACGCACGTTTCAGCCCCACGTACGCCGCCGTCATAAGAAGCATGGATTCCGCAAGCGCATGAAGAGCCAGGGTGGACGCAAAGTACTTGCGCAACGCCGAAAAAAGGGACGCCACAGTCTCACGCGAGTCTGATGGATCGCGGATCAACCTTCCGCGCGCGTGCCGCTTGTTGCGCCGCGCCGAATACGACGCGGTATATCGCGAAGGGCGGCGGCGCGCCAACCGGGAGTTCACCGCATTCCTTCGTCCGAATCATCTCGATCTCAGCAGGTTCGGCTGGAGCATCAAAAAGGGCTTGGGAAGCGCAGTGCGGCGCAACCGCATACGGCGCAGGTTGCGGGAAATTGTAAGATTGCATCGACAGGAGATTGCTCCGGGATGGGACATTGTCATTCATCCGCGCAGCTCGGCAGCCACGGCGGATTTTGCGCCGATGGCGCGAGAGCTGATGAAACTGCTTCCGCAGGCAGCCGCGCCTCGCGAAGTGGGCGACAACCAGACGGAATAAATTCTGCGGCCAAAAGCGTCGCAGTTTGGATTCTGTTGTTGCTGGTGCGCTTCTATATCGCTTTCCTATCGCCGTTCTTGGGCGGGGCGTGCAAGTTCCATCCATCGTGTTCGAATTACGCCTATGAGGCGATCCGGCTCCATGGCGTCAAGCGGGGCCTCGCTCTGGCCGGCAAGCGATTACTTCGTTGCCGCCCCTTCACAAAGGGGGGATTTGATCCTGTCCCTGAAAACATCGTCGGCGTCACGCTTCCAGGAGAGATCCGGAGTGAGGCGCCGTGAGCGAGATGTCTGACCAAACGCGGGGAGTTCTTTTCGTAGTACTGGTCGTCGCAATCACATTTGTTTGGTTTCACTTCTACCAGCCTCCCGTTCCGCCGCAGAAACCCATTCAGAACGCGCCGACCGCCCCGGCGCAACCAGCCGCGCCCGTCGCGCCACAGCAGACTGCCGCCAGCTCCGCCTCCGTGAAGGAGAAGGCCAAGCCTGTGAGTATTCCGACTGTACAAGCCTCGACTGAGAGATTCATCGATGTGGAAAGCGGGCTCTATCGGCTCGAGCTTTCGAATCATGGCGCAGTGGTGCGGAGTTGGAAGCTCAAGAAGTACCTCGACGATGAGAATCCGCCACGACCACTGGATCTCATCAATCCAGACGTGGCCGAGCAACTTGGGTGGCCTTTCTCGCTGATGCTTTCGGATAAGCAGCTTGAGAAGCAGACGAACTCAGCGCTGTACGAGGTAACAGTTGGCGACGCACATACCGATGTACCCGGAAAGAGCGTGGCGCCTCCGGCCGGCACACTTGAAGCACCGGCCACCGTGAGTTTCCACTGGAGCGATGGACATCTCGACGTTACAAAAAAGCTGAGTTTCACGCCGGACTACCAGCTTTCGGTTGAGATTTCTGTTTCGCTCGACGGTCGGCCCATACCTTGCGCAATTGCCTGGCGCGGGGGATTCGGGGACAAAGGGGCTTACAAAGCGTCGCAGCAGGTCTCCGTTTTCTTCCAACAAGCCGGAAAAGTCGAGTTGCTTCAATACAAGAAGCTCGGCGTTCCCGGAAATCAGAGCCAACCCGTCCAGCAACCTGGTGCAATGGAATTTGCAGGCATCGAGGATCAGTTCTTTGCAGCGGCGCTTGTTCCGGATGACGGCAACATTTCGCTGTGGGATTGGACGGACTGGCATCACTTTGGTGAGAATCAGCAGTCCAGCGAACCTGTGGCGGAGATGGCGGCCGGTTCCGATGCTCCCGGGCCCGTTAAACTGCGCGCCTACGTAGGCCCGAAGGATCTAGCGTTACTGGCGAAGGTGAGGCCATCGCTCGAAGGGCTGGTCAACTTCGGATGGTTCAGCACGATCTCCAAGGCTTTGCTCTTTGCGCTCCAATGGCTGCACCGCTACATATCGAATTGGGGCTGGGCGATTGTGATCTTGACGCTGGTTATCAATTTTGCCGTTTTCCCGCTCAAAATGAAGAGCTGGCGCTCCATGCAAGAAATGCAGAAGGTGGCGCCGGAAATGCGATCCATCCAGGACCGGTACAAGAAGTATTCCATGACCGATCCTCGCCGCAAGAAGATGCAGGAGGAGATTGCGGAGCTTTACCAGCGCCACGGCATCAATCCCCTGGCCTCTCTGGGCGGTTGCGTGCCCATGTTGGTGCAAATGCCCATCTGGTGGGCACTGTGGCGAGTGCTCACAGGGGCGATTGAACTTCGGCACGCACCGTGGATCTTCTGGATACGGGACCTTTCCGTTCGCGATCCGTATTATATTCTGCCCATCGCCATGGCCATTACGATGTATCTGATGACGAAAATGACGCCTCAAACAGCCGCTGTCGATCCCGCGCAACAGAAGATGATGACGCTGATGCCGCTGATGTTTGCGGCGTTCTTCTTCACCTATGCGAGCGGATTGAATCTTTATATGTTCACTAGCAATTTGGTGGGCGTCGGCCAGCAATGGTATTTGAACCGGACGCGACCCCTGCCGTCGCGAAGTAAATTCAAGAAGAAGAAAGAATCATGAACGACCGAGAGCAAAAGGCGAGCGCCAAAAGAATACCTGCCAGGGAATTTCAACACCGCGAGCGCGCGCAACCTGCGCCGCCGCTGGACGCCGCGAAAGTTTCCGGCGAACTCAAACGATTCCTGGATTTGGTGGTCCGTGAAATGCACTTCGAGATAGAGTGCGATATCGCGATAGCTCAAAGCTCGGAGCCGGGCGGTCGTGATTCGGACGTAGTGGTCACGTTTCGGGGGCCGGATCAGGATTTGCTTCTGGAGCGAAATGGAGAACTGCTGCTGGCGCTCGAGCATATCGGGCATCGCTGGCTGCGTCTGGATCCGCGACTGCACGACCGCGTGCGATTTGATTGCGGTGATTATCGCGCCACACGGCTTGCGGAATTGAAACTCTCCGCGCGCGTGGCGGCACAACGGGTGCGCGAGACGGGCGAACCGTTTCGATTCAATCCGATGTCGTCGCGGGAGCGTCGGATCGTCCATCTGGAACTTAACGGCGCGCCGGGCGTCCGCACGATGAGTGATGGATCGGGCGACCGGCGGCAACTCGTGATTTATCCTGTAACGAAGAAGTGACGCAGCCGTTCTTCAAACTTCCGCCTCATAGCCCTGCTTTCCTACGTTAATACACTGCGTGGTTCCGAGGCTGTCCCTGAGGCCCGCGGTTTCGTGGATGTGCCCGCAGAAAAGATAGGACGGACGAGCCCGTTGAACCCATTCGCGGAGCGCAGGACTGCCCGCATGTTTCCCAGGCGCGTATTCATCCAGCTTCGTGCCGGATGGCGGGAAATGAACCACGAGATACAGCGGATGGATCCCGTCAAACGCCGATAGCGCTCGCGAAATCTCTTCTTCGGAGTATTCCCCGGGCGTGTTGAAAGGGGTGATGTTGCTGTAACCGAGACCGGCCCAGTGCAATTCGCCGTTGGTGGCTGGTAACCGGCGGATTTGGCGGTGAAAATCGATAAAGCCGAAGCGCTCACACAAAGCTCGCGTATCGTCGTGCGTTTCATGATTGCCCGGGAGCACCCACAGCTTCGCGCCCAGCGGCTTAAGAATCTCGCCGCAGCGGTCCAGCCCCTTGCCGAACGTGGCCAGATCGCCGGCGGCGATGTAGAGGTCGGCCGGCCGCGCGACGATGCGTTCCAGCGCTCGAAGATCGCCGTGAATATCGCTGAAGACTAAAATTCTCATCGAGATTTTTTTGGCGGTGGCGGCGCCGGCGGCTGCGGCACCATTTGTCTCAGGCGGCGATTAGGCGCTCCGTTCGTGAGCCATCCTTGCTCGATCAAATCGCCGGCGGCGTCGAAGACGACACGATACGTAAATGGCTGCGGACTGCGCCGGTCGCCCTGCGAAAAGCGGTTCTCGCCCAACTCGATTACATGATCCCTGCCTTCGACGAAGCTGTAGATCGAAGGAAAACGCGCGAACTGCCAATACAGCTTGACGTCAGGCTGTTCGAAGGCAAGGCCGATAAAACGATCCGGCGGAGAATCGGGGATGAACCGAAAATCGGGAGGGCCAGGCGCCCTCAGGTCGAACTGCGCTTCGTATACTCCGTGAGGAGACCGAATAGCATCTCCCCAATCCAGCAGGGAAGGGGGAATCGGCAACGCGCCCAGGCGCCGAACCTCAATGTGGCCGCCGTCAGCAAACGTTTTCGCGCGGAGAATGGCCGCATGGTGCGCCAGTGCACAACCCAAAAGATACACGACCGCCGCTACGGTGCCGGCCTGACACCACTGGGCTCGCGTAACCCGAAAGCCCCAGTGCTTGATCGCAGGCAGGAAAATGAAACCTGCCAGAATAAGGCTTATCAGGACCCCTACCCACCAGCGGAACGGATACCTCGCAGCCTTCGTCAGCAGCCACGCGGCCAGGGTGCCGACCGTAAACCAAATCCACGTTCGCCAAGCCCTCCGGCGGCTTGCGCTCAGATCGCCGGCAGAATTCGATTGAGCGCTGGAGTAAATCCGGGCCAGCATTTGCGGC
>DATDMO010000407.1:0-4416 GCA_036518755.1 Candidatus Acidiferrales bacterium
CGGATCCGCGTCCAGTTTCCTGGCCATTTCCATGTGCCGGATCACGTCGCTTGCCGCTTGCGTTCGCAGGTAGCGCCGCGGCAACCCGTTCAGAAAGGTATCGAGCCTTTTTCCCGCGGCGGGCGCAAGCGTCCGCAAATGGTTCATCAGCTCGGCGTCGCTGTCTCCATGTAGGCGTTCGTCAACGCTGCGCATCAGAAAATTGGCGGCGCCGATATAAAGTTGCCAAATGTTTTCCGTTTTCCAGGGAGTCAGAGCCTCTGGGTTGACGGCTTTGATGTCCGCGTACGTGAGCAGGCAAAGCATCTTCAACCGCTCCGGCGTTCCCATTTTTTCCGCGATCTGATGGATGGTTTCCGGAGCGAAGATGTCTCGCCGCAAGGCAGCGCCGATGTCCAGATGCCGCTCAATCAGAAACAGCACCGTCTCGCGGTCGGTGGAGTCTAAATCCAACCGCGTCAGACACGCTCTTGCAGCTTCCAGACTCCCGAGCACGTGATTCTCCGCGTTGATGCCTTTACCAGTATCGTGGAGCAGCAGGGTCAGATACAGCAGGTCCGGTTGTTCGAGTTCGTCCAGAAGCTCCGCAAAACCTCGATCCCATTTCGACTGCGCCTTTCGGAGCGCGTGCAAATTTTCGATGGCCACGAAACTATGTTCATCCACGGTGAAGCGGTGCGAATAGTCCCGGATGACCAGCGAATCAATGGCGCCGAACTCCGGCAGCAGCGCAGTAAGAAGGCCCAACGAATGCATGGTCCTCAGCGCCTCGGCCGCATGGGGCGCAAGCAAAATCTCCTGCAAATGGTGCCAGAGCTCCGCTCCCTGCGGCGGAGCGGCCGCCACGGCCGGCACGAGTTCCTCTACCTGATGCTCGGTGGCCGAACTGAGGGTCAGCCCATGGCGCGCCATGAAGCGGAACATTCGCAAGGGCAGTTCGCTATCTTCGATCGCCCCTTGGCGTTGCAGGAAAATTCTTCCATCCACCACCGCAAACTCTGCGTTGGAAAGTCGCGACCGCAAGTTTTGGAATTGGCGGTAAAGGGACGGCCTTGCCGCCGGAAACTCGTCCAAAAGCTGCGCGGCCACCCGGTGAATCAATCTCGCTTGGTTGAAGTAAATCCGCATCCACTCCGAGGCGCCTGGAATATGTCCGTTCCGCACGCCAATCTTGTGGGCCGCTGCTTCGTCCTGCGCGGCCCAGGCCAGGGTGTTATCGTCCCGACCGTGGCGCCAATGCAGAAAGCAACGCACGGACACCAGGAAGTCCAAGGCCGCATCGAACTTCGGACGCAGCCATGGCGGCAGCAACGCTTTGCTGTCTGGCCACGTGTTCGTTTCCTCCATGGCCGCGATCAGCGCGAGCCAGTGCGCTAGGTTGTGGTCGCGCAGCCCCCCTGGACCGTCCTTTACGTTTGGTTCCAGGTGGAATACCGTGTTCCCGAATTTGTTGTATCGCTCTCGGGTGAGATCCGTCAGCCTCTGAACAATCGCCCGCGATTCGCGCACCACAAGTTTCGGAATCACTTGGTCGTGCAGACGGTTGAAAACCGCACGGTCTCCAGCGAGATAGCGGCAATCGAGTAGAGAGATGGCGAACTCGACATTGTTGGGATCGAATTTTTCGCACTCGGCGAGCGTTCGGGTTGCGGGGCTCAATTTCAGCCGTAAGTCCCACATCTGCTGCGACAAAGCTCGAACGCCGTCCTTAACTCCCGCTTCGAGCTCCGCTCCGCTCTGGAGAAATAGAATGTCGATGTCCGAGTAGGGAAAAAGGCGCCTTCGTCCGAATCCGCCCAGCGCCACAAGCGCGAGATCCTTGGCGCTTTCACCTTCGGGGATCATCGTCTTCCACAAGCGCACCGCCAGTGAATCGACAAGATCGGCTCGGCCGCCCACGGCGGCTCGCCCGTCGCCCGTCCTCGCGAAATCCTGCTGTAACCGCGATATTCCCTCGGAATACAGATCGCGCAGCGTGCGCCCCGATGTGGATTGCGTTGACATGTCTCGCGCGAATACAGCTTCTTTCTAACGCCGAGTATCGCTCGATTGCCTGCGGCGCTGGAAACGATGATTCTATGGTCTTTTGCAGGTGCGGCGAGAAAAATCTCTAGCTCGGCACCGCCCATCCTCGTGTTGGGCGGAGCTTGTTCCGTCAAACCTTTCTAAGCGGAGAGTCGCCAACACGGATCGCGTCGGATGACTCTCCGACACAATGTCCGGAAAACCCTGGATCTAGACGCTTCGGTGGGGCTATTTTTCGATAACGCCGCAGGCGATACGATCACCTGAGTTCCCGGACGGGTCGCTCATCAGGTCGTCGGCCTTCGCGTGGATCACCAGCGAAGTGCCGCCGTCGTGGAAAAGCGAATTCGCGCCGTCACCTAGAGTGACGTCTTTGGCCACAAGCGAGGCGCTGCCCTTCCCGTTCGCTCCCACGGTGAGATTCGGCAAGTCGCCGGCGTGCGGATGGGGGTTTTCCGCATTGTTGACGCCATGGTGCGCATTCGTGGGATTGAAGTGACCGCCGGCTGTTTTGAAATCCGGTGCGTCACACTTTCCCACCGCGTGGATATGGATCCCGTGGCTGCCTGGCGGCAACTGTCCTACTTTCACTGCAATCCTCACTCCGCCGCCGCTAATCGACGTTATTCGCGCCGTGCCAATCTTCGTACCTTGGGCGTTCAGGATGTCCGCATGCGCGGACTTAGGCACGGAATCGGCGGCCGCGACCGTGAAGCACACGAAAAGAAACGCGGGAATTGCCAGGAAGTTGCGAGCGCGCATGATTGTTCCCTCCGGTGGGCTGGCGAGCTGGGAGCCAGCGGCTGGCATTCTATCACCTGGCATGGTTGCGCGATAACTGGGAACCTCCACCTTCAACGTAATCAGTGCTTTGGGGCCACGTAGCCTTCGGGCAGCTTCGAGCCTTCTCCAAAGAAGAATTGCTCCATCTGCTCTTCCATGATTTTCTGCGCGTTGGGGTCCAGTGGGTTCAGCCGAAACTCATTGAGCAGCATCTTCGAGTGGTTTACCCACATCCCCCACGCTTCCTTCGAGACATTCTCATAGACCCGTTTGCCGATCTCACCCTTCCACGGCACGCGGTCCAACCCGGGCAATTCCCGCCCCAATTTTACGCACTTCACCATGCGAACCGTCTGCGTGCCAGACTGCTTTTCATCCACCATCTCGAATGCCTCCCGAAAAATCGTAGCAATTGCCTGAACACCGAACAATAGGTAATATCGCGCCCTCGATTTGAACGATCGTCCAAGAAACGAGGTCCGCTATGCATACGAAAAGAGTCGCCGTCGCTGCAGGACATCTGGCCGCAGTGATCGCCTTGGCCGCGGCGATTTCATCGCCCGTCCGCGCGCAACAGGCCAAAGCCACAGATTACCCGCCGCCCAAGCCCGCGTTTCCCGGCCAGACGAATGCTCCGCCTCCGGCGAAAAAATCGCCGCCGTTCAACGTCGATACGGTCATCCAGCGATTCATGGCGCCGTGGTCGCTCGCTTTTCTCCCGGACGGCAAGATGTTGGTCACCGAGCGCTACGGATTCATTCGCGTCGCGTCGATGAACGGATTCTATTCCGCGCCTGTCGCTGGTGTGCCAGACACGAAGATTGTTGCCGCGGAATCGCTGCACGACGTAGAGATCGATCCTGATTTCGCTAAGAACCGCCTCATCTATTTCACCTACTTTGCTCCGCCTCCGGGCGAGGAACCGGGCGTTTGGCCGCTCGACGTCTTCTACGGCAACGTCTGGAAAGCCTCCGTCTCTGAGCGCCGCACGATGCGAGTGGGTGAAGAACGTGTCGCCCGCGCGCGGTTGAGCGACGACGAAAAGAGGCTTGAAAATGTAGAGGTGCTGCTCGACGGTGTGAATCGGAGAATCGCATTCGCTCCCGACGGTACCATGTTCATCACAGGCGCGGACCGCTTCCGCTTTTACGAGCCGAGTTATGACGGCACGAACCACGAGATCACTGACCCCGATATCCTTCGAAATTTCACCGGGCGCGTTGTCCGCATCAATCGCGACGGCTCAATCCCCAAGGACAATCCGTTCCTCGATCAGCCGACCGTGCTTCCCGAAACATACTCCTACGGCCATCGCGATCCGGAAGGCGCGGCAATCAATCCGGCCACTGGAAAGCTCTGGGTGATCGAGCACGGCCCGCTCGGAGGTGACGAAATTAATATCATTAAGCCGGGCGGCAACTACGGCTGGCCCAACGTCAGCTACGGCCGCCGCTACAACGGCGATCCCATTGCGGGCACGGGAGCCACGGCAAAAGAGGGCACGGAACAACCCATCTACTTCTGGTATCCGGATATCGCTCCCTGCGGAATGATGTTCTATACGGGAGACCTCTTCCCGGAGTGGAAAGGAAATCTGTTTGTCGCGGG
>DATDMO010000408.1:0-4641 GCA_036518755.1 Candidatus Acidiferrales bacterium
CGGCGATTACTCTCCGTGGTCGCGGATGTTTAGGAAAGTAGGGGGGAATCACATTGAGAACTCTTAGCAAAGCAATTGCGATTTCGATCACCTTGATTAGCGTGCTGGCGATCGCACTGCCGGTGCAAGCAGCGTCGGGGAAATGCGATCGCGCGTGCCTGATCGGCGAGATGAATAGTTATATTGCGGCTGTGGTCGCGCACGATCCTTCACGGGTGAAGTTTTCTCCGGATGTGAAGTTCGTGGAGAACACCGAGCCTATGAAGCCGGGCGACGGGCTTTGGAAGACGGCGACTGCGCCACCGACAACTTTCAAAATTTATGTGCCCGATCCTGTGTCGGAGGAGGTTGGGTTCATCGGCGTGATGAAGGAAAACGACAAGCCCATCGAATTGGGCCTGCGGCTGAAAATTCGAGACGGGGAGATTGTTGAGGCCGAGCATGTGATCGCTCGCGATATAGCGCCGACAAGCTTGCCCAATCTGGTGACACCAAGGCCCGGATTGCTGGCTACGGTGCCGCCTTCGGAGCGCACACCGCGAGCGCAAATGATCAAGGACGCGCTCTCATATTACACGGCGATCGTTACCAGCAATGGCAAAGCGGCGCCGTTTGCGGATGACTGCGTCCGGCGCGAGAACGGAAGGCAGACGACCGGCAATCCTCCGCCAGCAAAGCCGGGCGGTTTTGCAACCATGGGCGCCATGGGCTGCGCGGCACAGTTGGACACGCACATAATGAGCTATATCGCTCGGATCGAGCCACGGCGGGTGGAAATTGCCGATCCGGCGACTGGTCTGGTGTTTGGCCTCTCGCAGTTTCGCCACCCGATGAAAGAGAAATCCGTGAAGATCGTGGGCGTCCCCGGCGTGGAATCGGTCCCGATGGATCGCGATCCTTGGGACAGTGTGAATGCACACATTTTCAAGATTCGAGACGGAAAGATTCATGAGATCGAAGCCCTGGGATTCCCGAAGGCTTATGATTCGAAAACCGGCTGGGAGTAGATGATCTCGACAGGCAGCTAGAGGCGGGCGATGCCGTTTTTGTCAAAGCCGACGACGACGCGACCGCCGGCCACGACTACGGGCCGGCGGATGAGACCTGGATCTTTGGACATCCAGGAGACGGCTTGGCGACGAGATGGCGGGTTATCGTCCATGCCGTGCTCGCGAAAAGTCTTCGAGCGGGGATTGAGGAAGTCCTCGTGATCGCGCCTGCCGATCAACTTTTCCAGTTCCGCTGCGCTTAACCGATTTTTCTGCAAGTCGCGAACGTCGAGCTTAAACCCGCGCCGCTTCATGAAGGCGCGCGCCTTGCGGCATGTGGCGCAGGTAGCGAATTCGAAGAATTTGGCGGTCTTGGCCGGCTTCTTGGCTCGGCTAGGAGATTTGCCTGCGGCTCCTTTTGCCCTGGCACCTGTTTTTGCGGCTGGCATGTGCGCTCCCTCTTGCAGACGTAAGTTCCACCGGAGCGGTCACGATATAACGGATTTGTTACAGCGGCGTTAAAAGCTGGGCCTGCCGAATGGTGACTGAGATCATTGCTGCGGGTGATTGATCATGAAGGTGGACATGTGTTCGAAGAATGCGCGAAGGAGTTGCTCCACGTCGGCGGGCAGCGCGGCATCGGCGAGGGCCTTGTTCATTAGGCGCATCCAGCGGTCGCGAGCGGCCTGATCGATTCGGAAGGGAAGATGGCGGGCGCGGAGGCGGGGATGTCCGCGTTCCTCGATATATTTCTGCGGACCACCGAACCGGTAGATGAGGAAATCGCGAAGACGCCGCTCGGCGTCTCGTAGTTCGTGGCGCGGATACATGGCGCCCAAAATATCGTCGTGCGGCACTTGGCGGTAGAAGGCGGCGACCAGGCGCGTGAAGCCTTCCTCTCCTATGGTCGGATAAATGTCGGTTTCTTCCATGATTCAGTCGCGACAGTTTAGCATTCCGCAACGGGCACGAGTTCGTGGAAGGCCATCGGTGAGCGCCTATCAGGTGACAGCGAAGAGAGGTTCTTCGACTTATCTCCCAGGCTCGACTAACCGTCGACCTGTGAGCCCTGTCCTGTGTCCCGGCGCTTCGCGCAAAAACAAAGACGCGGGACAATCCGCTCAGAATGACGACGGTTGTGTGGTTGCGCGCGGCGTAATGATTGAGCGGTGAATTGCAGTGGGGTGGATGGCAAAATGGGATTGTCGTGAGCGCTCAGCACACTTCGGAGAAAACGAGTTCGCCCGCCGGTCGCGCGGAGAAGAAAGGAGGGATTTCGCATGCTTGGCGAGCGCTGCGACATCGAAATTTCCGGCTGTACTACGGCGGCCAAACCATTTCGCTGATTGGGACCTGGATGACGCGGCTGGCCACGAGCTGGCTGGTCTACCGGCTGACTGGGTCCGCACTCTTATTGGGGGTGGTGGGGTTTGCGGGGCAGATACCGACGTTTCTGTTGGCGCCATTTGCGGGCGTGTGGATCGACCGGCTGAACCGGCGGCAGGTTCTGGTGGTTACGCAGATTTTGGCCATGCTGCAATCGCTCGCGCTGGCGGTCTTGACACTCAGCAAACACATTAACGTGCAAGAAATCATTTGCCTCGGCGCACTGCAAGGCGCGATCAATGCGTTCGATATGCCGGGACGGCAAGCGTTCCTGGTGCAAATGGTGGCCGACAAGGCGGACCTAGGCAACGCGATCGCCCTCAATTCGTCGATGGTGAATATGGCGCGGCTGGTGGGGCCGTCGCTGGCAGGAGCAGTGATTGCGATTTCGAACGAGGGCTACTGCTTCCTGATCGACGGGATCAGCTACCTTGCGGTGATCGCCTCACTGCTGGCGATGAGGGTGGAAGCAAAGACAATTCAGCGGAGCGCGCACTCAGTGCTGGGGCAATTGAAGGAAGGTTGGAAATACGTATCGGGGTTCGCACCGATTCGCACCATCCTGCTTTTGTTCGCAATCGTGAGCCTGATGGGATGGCCGTTCACGGTGCTGATGCCGATTTTCGCCGCGAAGGTTTTGAAGGGCGGGCCGCATACGCTGGGTTTTCTGATGGCCGCGATGGGGGTAGGCGC
Organism: Candidatus Acidiferrales bacterium; assembly: GCA_036518755.1. GTDB lineage: Bacteria > Acidobacteriota > Terriglobia > Acidiferrales > UBA7541 > Palsa-295. The sequence continues at coordinate 3,069 of DATDMO010000408.1, forward strand.
GCTGGTTTCGGCCGTGTCGCTGGCAGTGCGAAGGACAGTTTTGGGGCTTGGCAGGATGATCCCGCTTTCCGCTGGAGCCTTTGGAATCGGGCTGATCTTTTTTGGGCTATCGCGAAACCTGTGGATATCGCTGGTGTTGATGCTGGTGTGCGGTTTCGGGCTGATGCAGCAAATGGCCGCCAGCAACACCATCATTCAAACGATTGTCGAAGAAAGCAAAAGAGGGCGGGTGATGAGCTTCTATACGATGGCGTTCGTGGGCATGGCTCCGTTTGGGAGTTTGCTGGCGGGCAGCCTGGCGAACTTGATTGGAGCGCCGCGGACGGTGATGCTAACGGGGACGTGTTGCGTGATCGGAGCGATTTGGTTCGCTTCGAACCTGCGAATGATTCGGCGGCTCATCCGGCCAATCTACGTAGACCTCGGCATCGTGCCCCCGGCCGATGCGGTGATCCAAGACAGCGTGGCGCGCTGAGACCGCTTGCCACTACGTGGGCGTGGTTGTAGCACGTCCGGGCAAGCCTGGACGGCCGACAGCGGCGCGGAGCCGCCTCACTCCACATGAGCTTCGACGCCGGGAGGTCGAGGCGGATGGCGCACACGTAGCCACGCACGTGCGCCGGGCACAGCATGCTGTGCCCCTACGATTTTCGGGACGGAGATGCGAGTGGGCGTAGTACGAGGATACGAAGAAAATCTTTACACCGGGGGGTGGTTTCGCGCAAGTACCTGTTGGTGTAAAGAAAAATCGTCTACGGTGAAATCCGATTTAGCCGACCTTTCGACGGGATTTCTTTGGAGGTTCGGCTGCGGCCACGGGCTGGTCCGCCTTTTCGGTTTTGGGGACAACGCGGAGCAGCGTTTTCTTTTCTGCTTGCCCAGGCTTTTGCGCCAGGCTTTGCTTTAGAGCGGCCATCAGGTCGGCGGGAGCGGTCTGCACGATCGGCGCAGACACAACGACGTCCTGACCCTGAGCCTTGGCTTCAATGAGCGTTCTCAGACCCTCCTGGTAGGCGTCGTGATATTTTTCCGGCTGGAAGGGGGCCGCCAAGCTCTCGATTAGCTGGGAAGCGAGAGAACGCTCGAGGTCTTTGATCTCGAATTTATCCGAGCCTGCTTCGGCGGGCTGGCGGATTTCATTGCTGTAAAACATGGTGTGAAGGGTCAGCCCGTTTTTTCGAGCGCGGATGATCACGATGTATTCACGGTTGTGCATCGTTACCTTCGCGATTCCTGCGTAGCCGGACTTCTGCATTGCCTCGAGCAGCAGTTTGTAGCCTTTCGCGCCGGCGGGTTCGGGCGCGGCGTAATAGGAAGCGTCGAAATAGAGCGGGTCGATTTCGTCGAGCTTCACAAATTCCAGAATTTCCATTATGCGCGCGGATTCAGGCTCGATCTTATCGATTTCTTCCTCGGTGAAGAGGAGGTATTGGTCCTTTTCGTATTCGTAGCCTTTTTCGATTTCATTGCGCTCTACATTGCGATTGCAGGTGGGACAAAAGAGCGGCTGCTTCAGGCGCGAGTGGCACACCTTGTGGAGCTGATTAAAACTGATGCGCTCCGTGCGAGCAGC
>DATDMO010000409.1:0-4746 GCA_036518755.1 Candidatus Acidiferrales bacterium
TGTCAGATACGATTCGCACTACAAGATGAATCCGCCGCTGGCTTCGCGCGAAGATCGCGATGCGTTGATCGAAGGACTCGCCGACGGCAGCGTGGATGCCATCGCCACCGATCATGCGCCGCATCATCCGGCAAGCAAAGACGTAGAATTCGATCGCGCGCCTTTTGGGATTACAGGTTTTGAGACGGCGTTGGCGCTGGGCATTGCAGGTCTCGTGGACGGCGGGAAACTGCCGTTGATGCGGCTCGTCGAACTTTTTACCGCAGGTCCCGCGCGAGTTCTTGGAATGCAGCGGAAGATCGCAGCCGGAGAAGCCGCCGATCTCACAATCTTCTCCACGGATCGGGAATGGACTTTTCGCGCTGCGGAATCGCCGAGCAAATCGCGCAACACTCCTTTCGATGGACGCGGATTTCGTGGCGGACCGGCGGCGACCATCGTCGCAGGACGAGTCGTTTTTCGAGCTTGATTCAAATTTGGCGCTGCAATGTTTTTAGCCGGCGCGTACTGCGGCGAGAACTTCGGCGGCGTGGCCCTTTGCCGTGACTTTTTCCCACACCTTGCGGATGATCCCGTCCGGGCCGATCCAGAACGACATCCGCACGATTCCAAGCGGCGACTTCCCAAAGAAGGTCTTCATCCGGCGGGCGCCGTAGGCCTCGATGACGTGGAATTCCCTATCGGCGAGCAGTGGAAAGTTCAGGTCGTATTTGGCTTTGAATTTCGCCTGGTCTTGCACGGAGTCGCCGCTGCAGCCGACAACCGCGGTGTTGGCGAGCGTGAATTGTTCAAGCGCACTCCGAAATTCCACGGCTTCGTGAGTACAGCCGGTGGTATCGGCCTTGGGGTAGAAGTAGAGGACTAGATTGCGTCCACGGTAATCCGCGAGCGAAACGGTCTTACCGTCATCGGCCGTAGCATGAAAATCGGGGGCTACATCACCCTTCTTCAGCACGTTGATTCTCCACTTTTACGGCGCGAGTTATTCGCCGCCTAGAATTCGTTTCAGGATTTCGTTCACTGCTTGGGGATTGGCTTGACCGCGCGTCTCACGCATTACCTGACCCACGAAAAACTTGAACACGCCTTCGTTGCCCGCGCGGTATTTCGCCACGTTGTCCGGGCTCTTCGCCACGACCTCTCGGGCGATTTTCTCGATGGCGCTGGCGTCCGTCAATTGCGCGAGCCCTTCTGCAGCGACAATTTCGGCGGCCTGACGGCCCGTCTCGAACATTATCGCGAAGACTTTTTTGCCGCTTCCGGCGGTGATTTCACCCATGTCGACTTTCAGCAGCAATTCCGCAAGCGACTCAGGCGTTACAGGGCTATCCGAAATGTCTTTCCGCGCATCGTTCAGGCGACGAAGCAGCTCCACGGAGATCCAGTTTGCGGCGGATTTCGCCGGAGCGCCTGCTTTCACCGCGGCTTCGAAATAGTCCGCGAGACCCTGTGACGCTGTAAGGACACCAGCATCGTATTCCGTGATTCCATAATCGCGCTGAAACCGGTCGAGCTTCGCGCGGGGCAATTCGGGCAGCGAGCGCCGCACTTCCTCGATCATCTCCGCAGAAACCGAAACCGGCAACAAATCGGGATCGGGGAAATAGCGGTAATCGTGCGCGAATTCCTTGGAACGCATCGGCTCCGTGCGCCTCGAAGCCAGGTTCCAAAGGCGCGTCTCCTGGGCGATCGAGCCGCCAGATTCGATAATCGCAATTTGCCGTTCGATTTCGTATTCCAGCGCGTGAGCAAGATAACGAAAGGAGTTCAGATTCTTTACTTCCGCTTTGGTACCGAAGTTTCTCGCGTCGCGGAGCCGCACGCTGACGTTGGCATCGCAGCGAAGCGAACCTTCCTCCATGTTGCAGTTGCTGACTTCGGTGTATTCGAGAATCTGCTTCAGCGTGTTGAGATACGCGTACGCCTCGGCTGGCGAGCGCAAGTCAGGCTCAGAGACGATTTCAATCAGCGGGACGCCACAGCGATTGAAATCGATATAGCTCCAGCGGTCGGAGTCAGGAAAACCTTCATGCAAACTTTTCCCCGCGTCGTCTTCCATGTGCAAGCGCGTGACGCCGATCTGTTTTTTTTCGCCATCCACTTCAATCTCGATGGCTCCCTTAATCGCGAGCGGCAGCTCGTACATGGAAATTTGGTAGCCCTTGGGCAGATCCGGATAAAAGTAATTTTTGCGCGCGAAACGGGAGCGCTCTTGAATCTTGCACCCCAGCGCCATCGAAGCGCGAAGTGCTAGATCGAGCGCTTTCCGGTTGAGCACCGGTAGGGCGCCGGGCAGCCCCAGGCATACTGGGCACGTATTGGAATTCGGCGCGTCGCCAAAGCGCGTCGAGCAGCCGCAAAACAGCTTCGTCACGGTCTGAAGATGCGCGTGCACCTCCAGACCGATGACGGCCTCGTAGCGTGCCATCACTTCCGGCGCGATTCGCGACGCTTCTTGTGCGGTTCGACTCATGATAAGCGCACGATTATAGCATCCGGCCGCGCGACACGCTTCGCGGCGGGCGCACAAAACTGGAGAAGGCTTGCGCTGATTACATCGGGCGCTCTCCGCCCCAGGTGTAAGTTAATCCGAGGCGATAGTTGTACCCCAGCGCCGGATAACCAATTTCATCTTGGTAGTTTTTATCAAAAAGATTCTCGATGTGCGCCACGGTGGAGAGGCCGTGCCCCAGATTGATGCTATTGGCGAAGTCCCATCTCACGTAACTCGGATTGCTCGTAATGCACGGGCTTCCGGGCCCCGGCTGGCAGACGCCATTCACGAACGTGCTGATGAAATCGCTATCGGACCTGCGTCCCACGTAGTGGCCCGAGAGATTCCAGTTCATTCGCAAAAAATGAGCGTTGGCGACCAGATTTGCCGAGTGGAGCGGCCGCCGAAAAAGCCGGTTGCCCGCCTCAAACGAAGGATCGAATTCGGGGCCCGCTACGAGCACCCTGGAATCGTCGTAGGAGTAGTTTCCAGCGATGCTCAGCCAGCGCGTGACCTTTACATCGAACGACGCGTTCGCTCCGTCGGCGCGTGCGCTTTCCGTATTGAAAAAGCTTCCGCCAAAGGCCGGGCAATTGGGGTTCGGAACTAAGAAAGCAAAACTCACGATGTTGCGGAAGTCATTGTGAAAATAGGTGGCCGAGAAACGAATGCGGTCGGACGCCAATAGCTGATCGATTCCAGCGTCCACGGTGCGGCTTTCCTCCGGCGCGAGTTGCGGACTGCAATCCGGCGGCAAAATTTCAGGCTCCTTAATTCCCTGCCCGTAGGAGGCGCGCAGACGCGTGGCGCCCCAGAATCCTTGCCCATCGCGCAACGCGTACGAGGCTCCGACGCGGGGCACAAATCGCGTCCCGAAGAATCCATTGGCTTCAACGCGTCCCCCGAGCACGGCGGTGAGGCGTCCGAATTGCCGCCGCACTTCGAGATACCCAGCCTGATTGTGCCGCGTCTCCGTTGGTCCGACCTCGACTTCATTCTCGTATCCCGCAGTGATTCCCCCTTCGTGAAAAAGATAGGTTGATTGGCCCTCAAAGCCGGCGCGATTGTACTTGCTGACGAACGAGCCAAAGAACGGCGAGACATTGTTATCCTGAAAGCGCGATTCGAAGCCGGACACCTGCTGCTGCCAATGCTCGCCGGCTGTGAAGTTCCAGGTCAGATTGGCGGAGAAATCGTGCAAATTGTTGTGCTGGCCAAGAACCGTCTGACCGGGAAGCAGCGTTTGTCCAGGCTGTCCCGCATCGCTCGAGCCATTGCGGAGCGCGAGACGCAGAGAATCCGTGTCGGAAAACTTCCAGCCGAAATTTCCAGAGGCAGTCGCGTCGCGAAAGTAATCGCCGAGACCCTGGCCCTCGGTGGAAAAGTATCCGCCGGCGGCGGAATAGTCGAACGCACCGAGCAATCCGCTGAGTTGAGCGCCGCCATTACCCGTGCCGAAGGTGCCCCCGTCTCCTTCCAGCGTGAGTTGCGGCACTGCCGTCGTTCCGCGATGCGTGAAAATTTGCACCACACCGTCCATCGCATCGGATCCGTAGAGCGCGCTCGACGCACCATGGACGATCTCGATCTTGTCCAAATTCAAAAGCGTGAAATTCGAGAAGTCAATGGCGCCGCCAGGCTGGTTCACGGGGGTGCCGTCCACCAGCACTTTCGTGTAATTCGAATTTCCACCATCGAGGAAAAGTCCCGTGACGCCGCCGAACGGGCCGCCGCGATCAAAGCTCACTCCTTCTTCCGATGCGAGCATTTCGGTCATCCATATTGCCTGCCGCTGATCGATCTGCTCTTTGGTGATCACGTCGACGAGGTCCGGCGCGGTTTGGGCGGTCGTCGGCTCCGCCGTATCGCTCACGACGACGCTTGAGGACATTTTCTCAAGCTGTAATCGCACATCCCACGCCCGGGTTTCGCCAGCCGTAAGCGCGAACTCCTGTTCCACTGGGGCAAACGCCGTGTGCTGGATGCTCAAGCGATATTTTCCGGGCGCTAAGCTGAGCGAAAAGCTTCCGTCGGCGCCGGTCTGCTCGCGAAAGGCGATGCTGCGCAAACCGATTGCGCGAGCGGCGATTTCCGCGCCGGAAATGGCTGCGCCGCTGGGATCGGTTACCGTGCCGTGAATCGTGGCTTTTTCTTGTGCGTGAGTAATTACGGGCTGAACGACGAGTGTTCCGAAGACACCTGCGAAAAAGAGGTACGCAAGGCGGTGCAGTCTCATGTTTCCTCCTCTCCCT